>JAUNDA010000009.1 GCA_030526295.1 Eubacteriales bacterium | reverse complement strand
CGGGGTTAAAGGTCGGAGGCGTGAGCCGTTACCACGACCGGGCAGTTACAAGCCCATTACCTTTAGGTGATGGGTAGTTGTCCATAAAAAAAACGCATATTTTATTTGGGGTGTAGACAATGAAAGCCACGAAATTGTTGGCACTAAGTTTAACCAGTACATTGAAATCAAGAATGAACCATATCAGAATTATCTTGCTAGAAATCTTTCACCGAGCATTAATTTTTCATTTGAAGAAACCATTATCAATAGGAAGAGAGTAGTTGTTTTGGTAATACCTGCGGCTGAGGGAATTCCTACAGCGTACAAGGAAAAGAGATACCTTAGAATCGGCTCGTCAAAATGTAATCTTAAGGATTATCCTAAACGAGAAATACAGTTATTCAAGATTCTTGATGGTCGTGTGGATACAATTGAAACGATGCCGGCAAAGTATCAGGAACTTACATTTTCAAAACTGTTTGGATACTATGGCTCAAAAGGTATAGTTCTTAAAGAAAAGACATTTGAAAAAAATCTTGGATTAAAAAATGCTGAAGGCGAGTATAATCTGTTAGCACAGTTATTGTCTGATAATTCTCATATTCCATTAAGAGTATCTATCTTTGAGGGAAAAACAAAAGGATCTAATCTTTTTTCGGTTAGAGAATTTGGAAATAATTGCCTCCTCTATACATTGGATGAAGTACTTAGATATGGTGATGTATTAAACATTATACAGGCTGATGAAACTAATCGTGTTGTCGAACGCAGGGATATTCCATTATTTGATAATAAGGCTTATAGAGAAGCTGTTATAAATGCAATCTTACATAATTACTGGGTTGGTGGCAACGAACCAATGATTTCGGTGTTTTCAGATAGAATAGAAATATTATCAAGAGGTACAATTGCCCCGGCACAGACTATGGATGGTTTTTTCCGCGGAGAATCTGTTCCTGTCAATGATAAATTATCAGAAATATTTCTTCAGTTGCATATAAGTGAAAAGTCAGGACGTGGCGTTCCAAAGATAATTGAGATATATGGAAAGAAAGCATTTACATTCAGAGAAAACTCAATAGTGGTTACAATACCTTTTAAGAAACTCTCAGAGCTTGGGAATAAAGTTGGGAAAAAGGTTGGGAAAAAATCAGATAACTGTGACATAAGAAAACTAAATGCGAGAAGAACAAGGATTATTACCGAAATGAGGGATAACCCTAATGTTACAGCAGCAGAACTTAGTATTATGCTTGCAATTAGTGAAACAGCTATTGAAAATAATATTAAATATCTAAAGCAAAATAAATTTATAGAAAGAGTTGGTTCAAATAAGACAGGCTATTGGAAGGTTTTATAATAGCCCTTCTAGGCACAACCTGAGTGCCACAATGAAGAGTAGGAAGCTGTCTGCTCGATTCTTTGGGAATTATGTATTACTATTTAAACGAAAATTTCATATTACGAGGCTGGAAGGGGCTCACATGCGTTCTCATTAGAAGACCCGATAATGCAAGGAAGATGCTTTCAGAGGACGAGTTTTCAGTTCTCATGCTCTGTGACGGTGTGACGCCTTTCGATAAGGATGAGCTCTGGGACCGCGAGTCGGCCATTCTCGGTGGGCTTATGTCAAAGGGCTTTGTGAGTGAGTCCACGGAGCGCCATCCGCTTAAAGAGGACCAGGTCTACAGGCTTTATGAAAACAGATTTGTTGAGAGTATCTTCTGGTCTGTTACGGGAAGGTGCAATTACAAGTGCCGCCACTGCTACATGGATGCACCGTGTGGTGCGATGGGAGAAATCTCAACAGAGGAAGCCTTCGCCATTATCGATGAGGCAGCTGATTGCGGCGTACTAAAGATGGACCTTACGGGCGGTGAGCCGTTTGTGAGAAGGGATTTCTTTGAACTCGTTGACAGAATAAACTCAAATGGAATTTCCATCGAAACCATATATACAAACGGACGCATGCTTAACGGCTCAGTGCTTGACGAATTTGAAAAACGTGGCATGAAGCCGCACTTTTCAATAAGCTTTGACGGCAAGGACTGGCACGACTGGCTTAGGGGAGTTAAGGGAGCCGAAGGATATACATTAGACGCACTTAAGCTTTGTAAGGAGCGCGGGTTTACAACAGACATTGAATATACCGTTCATAAGGGAAACATAGGGGCTATCCGCGAAACCGTGAAGCTGCTTTCAGGGTATGATGTCACATGCGTAAGACTTGGAATGATGCAAAATTCCCCGCTTTGGCTTAAGAACGCAGAGGGAAATGAAATCACGACAAGGGAATATAACGACGCATGTCTAAGCTACATCCCAGAATACTTCGAGGACGGAAAGCCTGTTAACCTCTATATTGCGGGCCTTGTATCTTTGCATAAGGACAGGGAGGAGTATGAGGTGCTTTACGAAAGACCTGATTCGTCGGAGAACCTTGAGTGCCACCTATGTGGTGAGGTAAGGTATTCAAGCTATATCACACCGGAGGGAAGGCTTCTTCCGTGCATGCCGATGACGGCGAGCGAAAGGCAGTCTGAGTTTCCGCTCATTAAGGATATCGGCCTTAAGGCAGCGCTTAGTGACAGCGAATACATGAGATATGTTGATGCACGAGTTAAGGACTACCTTGCGAAAAATGCAGAGTGCGCCGCGTGCAGGTTTAAGCTTCGCTGCGGAGGCGGCTGCAGGGCAGTTGCACTAATTAACAGTAACGATTTCTGGGGTAAGGATACAGACCTGTGTCTTTTCTGGCATGAGGGATATGCAGATAAGCTTCATGAAATCATAGACAGGGAAAATGAAAAGTTTAAGGCCTGCGCAAGGGACTGATTTTAAATATTGACACAACAGGCATAAGGTTAGGTGAGTCATGTCGGTAAAGTTTTTTGTACGAATGGCAGATGAGAATATTGCAATTGAAGCGCTTCATCTGTCCTCAATGGAATATTGCAGGGAGTATCTCATAGATGAGCCTGAGATCATTGACATAAGTATCAGTGTTTCAGTGGCTGACCTCGAGATTGAAAAGAAGAGGTATGAGATGACGGAACCTTCGGATGAGCCTTATGTCGAGACTCTGTGCATCTTTAGAAAGATAGCTGAGGCAATGCCGCTAAAGAGGGCACTTTTATTCCACTCGTCTGCGATTTCAGTAGACGGGAATGCATACCTTTTTACGGCACCAAGCGGAACAGGAAAGTCTACACATACAAGGCTATGGCGTGAGGCACTTAAGGAAAGGGCAGTCATGGTGAATGATGACAAGCCATTTCTCAAGTTTACGGATGAAGGCCTCTTTGTGTACGGAAACCCGTGGACCGGCAAGGAGGGTCTTGGACAGAACATGTCAGCACCCGTAAAGGGCATATGCTATCTCGTGCAGGCACCCGAAAACAGCTTAAGAAGGCTCTCTCCCGACGAGGCATTTCCGTTTCTTTGCACTCAGGTGTATATGCCCGAGTCGGAGGACGCAGGAATCGAAACCTATGAAATGATAGGAGAGATAACTGAAAACATTCCCGTATATGAGCTTAAGTGTACGCCTGACAGCAGGGCATTTGAGGAAGCATTTAAGATGACAAAGTAGACATTATTGTTTCAAAGAGAGGCAAGGAAATGAAAATAAAAAAAGGAATCTTTATGAGGCCATCGGGTGACGGGGCATTTATTGTTGGTATCGGTGAAGCGGCTAAGGCACTTAACGGAATGATAAAGCTTAATGACACCGGTATGTGGCTCTTTGATGAGATTAAAAAGGAATGCTCAAAGGAAGAACTTCTTGCAGCAATGAAGGAGCGTTATGAGGGAGTTGATGAGGATGTGCTTAAGGCTGACCTTGAGGCTTTTTTAAGCATGCTCAGTCCTGTTATTGAGGAATGAAATATTTAAAGGATTTAACGAATCAATAAATTGGGTTTTAACATTTCAGGAGGCACTTAAGCCTCCTGATTTTTATGGTCTTTTTTTGTTTCTTAATACACTTTCTTTGTTTTATTATCGTATATATGCTATAATTTAAAGGTTTGAAAAAACACTACATCAGTATAAAGAAGGTGTGTTTAATTGAAAAAAGAAAAGCTGCACTATGGTTGGATAGTGTTTGGCGTTTGTTTCCTGATGGTGTTTGTGACGCTTGGCTTCTGTAGCTCTGTAAGAAGCCTGTATCTGGCTCCCGTAACAAAGGATACAGGAATCCCGAGGTCACTCTTTTCGCTTAACGATGTATGCCGTTATGCAGTCGTTACAACCGTTAATATCTTCTTTGGAAAGATAGTCGGAAAATTCGGCGCGAGAAGACTTATTGGCGCAGGCTTCATATTCCTTGCAGCGTCACAGTTTGTTTATTCGTTATCAACAAATCTTTTAATGTTCTGCCTTGGGGGAATACTCCTTGGATGCGGACTTGCATTTACGACAACTGCAATCGTCGGATATGTAGTTGAGAAGTGGTTCACCAATTCAAAGGGAACCATCATGGGCATAATACTTGCGGCAAACGGTCTTGGAGGTGCAACTGCATCACAGATCCTCGCTCCTGTAATTGAAGCAGGTGCAAGCGGCTGGAGAAATGCATACAGGCTTTCTGCCTTTATTGTGCTTGCTGTCGGACTTATTGTCGTTTTTCTTATCAGGAACGACCCTAAGGACAAAAACGTCGAACCGATGGGTAAGGACGGAAAGTCAAAGACAAGAGTTGTAAATGACTGGGAGGGAAGAGAGTTTGCTGATGTAAAGAAAAAGGGCTTCTTCTGGGCAACGATTTTCTGCTGCTTTATGATAGGCTTTATCATCCAGTCATCATCATCAAGCTCAACAGCACACCTAAGGGACGTGGGAATTGACCCGGTAATAATCGCAAATGTACTGAGCTTTCACATGATAGCGCTCTTCCTTTCGAAGATGGGAACAGGCTTCCTCTTTGACAGGTTTGGACTTAGATTCGTTGTTTCACTTTGCGGAATCTGCGCGACTGCTGGTATAATAATACTTGCCTTAAGTAACTCGGAAACAACGGCCGGTGCATATGTATACGGAGTTGTGTCCTCTATCGGACTTCCGCTTGAAACGATTGTCATGCCGCTTCTTGCAAGAGAGATGTTCGGACTAAAGGCATATGCAAGCGTTATGGGAATCTGCGTAGGCGTTGTCCAGGCAGGCTCGATGATTGCTTCCCCGCTTGTAAACCTCTATTATGACCTTGTCGGTTCATACAGGGGAATATATATCATATGCGGCATTGTCTTTGCAGGTGTTGTAATTCTTCTAAATGTGCTTATAACCATAGCGCATAAGGACAGAAAGGCATACAAGGCGGAAAGAAGGGCCCAGAGGGCATAAATATACAAATTATCATAAGTTTACATAAGATAACACAAGAGTAAGGAGAAATAAAAATGGCAAATCCAAAGATTACAATTACAATGGAGAACGGTGACGTGATGAAGCTTGAGCTTTATCCTGAGAAGGCTCCGATTACAGTTGAGAATTTCGTATCACTTTGCAAGAAGGGCTTCTATGACGGCCTTATCTTCCACAGGGTTATTCCTGGATTCATGATTCAGGGCGGAGATCCTGAGGGAACAGGAATGGGTGGTCCTGGATACCAGATTAAGGGTGAGTTCTCACAGAACGGCTGCAAGACAAATGACATCAGCCACTTAAGGGGAGTTATCTCAATGGCACGTGCAATGAATCCTGATTCAGCAGGAAGCCAGTTCTTCATCATGCATGATGACGGACAGTTCCTTGACGGACAGTATGCTGCATTTGGTAAGGTGACAGAGGGTATCGAGGCTGTTGACCACGTTTGCGAGATTCCGACAGACCATATGGACAGACCTTTCGAGGACCAGGTTATCAAGTCAATCACAGTAGAGGAATAATACCTTTAAGATGGAAACAAGAATAATCGTTCTTGACGATTTTAAGAAAAACGGAATAATAAGCGAAAACGATTTAGTGAAAATAGGCGAGGCTGCCGCGGTTTTAAGAAACGGCGGCCTTGTTGCGTTTCCTACGGAAACGGTTTACGGACTTGGCGGAGACGCAAGGACAGAGAGTGCATCGGAGCGTATCTATGCGGCTAAGGGTCGCCCATCTGATAACCCGCTAATCGTCCACATATCAAAAAAGGACGAGATTTATCCGCTTATTAAGGGTGCTACGGCAATGGGTGAGGCACTTATGGATACTTACTGGCCTGGACCCTTAACACTTGTTTTTCCAAAATCTGACGTCATCCCGAAAACAACAACAGGAGGACTCGATACGGTTGCAGTAAGATGCCCTGAGCATCCTGTGGCAAACAAGCTTATCGAGCTTGCGGGTGTCCCTGTTGCGGCTCCAAGTGCCAACAGGTCAGGAAGACCGAGCACCACAAGGGCAGAGCACTGCATTGAGGACCTCATGGGAAGGGTTGACGTGATTCTTGACGGCGGACCATGCGAAATAGGGGTTGAATCAACGATTGTCGACCTCACTGGTGAAACACCGATGCTCCTTAGACCTGGTGCCGTTACAGCTGAGATGATAAAGGAAACAATAGGGCTTGATCCTGTTAAGGATAAGGCACTCACTGGACCTCTTAAGGAGGGTGAAAGGCCTAAGGCTCCCGGAATGAAATACCGCCACTATGCACCAAAGGCACCTCTTGTGCTTGTAACAGGTGAAAAAAGGGCAGTATGGGACAAAATAAGGGAAATGTCCCTTGAAAGGGAAAATGCTGAAATCATATGCTCAAGGGAGTGCGCCGAGTATCTTGAGGATACCGGTAAAAAAATCAGGGTGCTCGGGGCATATGGAAACGAGGACGAAATTGCGAGAAGCCTTTTCGCAGTTCTTCGCGAAACCGATTCTGATGAAATCGATATGATCATAGCGGAGGGCTTCAGTGAAAACGACCTCGGACTGGCTATCATGAACAGGCTCAAAAAGGCCGCAGGATGGACAATAATTAAGGCTTCTTCTTAAGAATTCATACATAAACTCTTAAGTTGAAATAGGAAACATGCTACTCTATAATAATGCTTGTGAAAATTTTGAAATTTTACGCTGCGTAAGCTGCGGGAGGTAATATATAGATGAGTAGTAAAACAAGAAAGATAGTTGCAACGGTTCTGGCGGTAGTTCTTATTCTCGCCATGATTATTCCGCTTGCACTTAGTGGTTTTACAGGAATTTAAACTTTCGATTTGATTATTGCAGTGACTGGCTTTGCCGGAGACAGCAATGCCAAAAATATTTATTTAGATATTGAGAAACAAAAAAAGCTTCTGGATAGATATCCACAAAGCTTTTTTGGCGTATACAGGGGCCCTGACGAGCCCTCGCTTTTGATTGAAAAAGCCTTTGACTTTGAGGAATGCGCTGACGACGGCGTACTCGGGGCACTTTGGAGACTCCTTAAGAGGAACAACCTCGGAGGCGAGTATTCACAAAGGGCAATCCCCGTAAGGCAGCAGTGCATCGAAATAAGTGAGTTTTTCGGAATCAATCCCTATCAGGCACCGTCATACGGATGTACGGTATGGCTATTAAAGGATATGGATGACAGGGCAGCTGTCATCGGACATACAGCTAAAGGACCCGCAATCAAGAGGACAGACGCCGAAGTAATTAGTTATCTCAGAAGACCCGGAACATGAACAACGAACTGGCCATACAGGCACAAAATGTTACAAAGGTATACAGACTCTACGACAAACCGATTGACAGGCTAAAGGAATCAATCGGCAGAAACAAATGCCTTCACCGTGATTTTTATGCACTAAAGGGCATTTCTTTTGATGTTAAAAGGGGAGAGTCTGTCGGAATCATCGGTGTAAACGGTTCCGGAAAGTCGACAATCCTTAAGATTATTACAGGTGTCCTTACAGCAACGGATGGCACAGTCAATGTAAATGGCAAGGTATCTGCCCTTCTTGAGCTTGGTGCCGGCTTCAACATGGACTATACGGGAATTGAAAACGTATACATGAACGGCACGATGATGGGCTTTACAAAGGCCGAGATGGATGCAAAGCTTCAGGACATCCTTGATTTTGCCGATATCGGGGATTTTGTAAACCAGCCTGTTAAGAGCTATTCATCGGGTATGTTTGTAAGGCTTGCGTTTGCACTTGCGATTAATGTCGAGCCTGAAATACTCATAGTAGATGAGGCGCTTTCCGTAGGAGATGTTTTCTTCCAGGCAAAGTGCTATCACCGTATGGACGAGCTTCGTAAGGCAGGAACAACAATCCTCATGGTAACACATGACATGAGCTCAGTACTTAAATACTGTGACAGGACTATTCTTTTAAATAAGGGTGAGCTTGTTGCAGAGGGAAAGCCCGGCGAGATGGTTGACCTATATAAGAAGATTCTGGCAGGCCAGATGGATACCCTTAGCGAGATGCTTAAGGAAAGAAACGGCGGTGCGGGAGGCACATCAGAGGACACAGGGAATGAGGCTTTGGGCGATGATAATGGAAGCAATGCCGAGGGTGAGAGCCTCATGAAGTCAAAGATGAACGTGAACCCTGCCGTTAACGAATATGGAAACGGAAAGGCCACAATATTCGATTATGGAATGATTGATGCCCAGGGAAAGCTTACAAACCTTGTGCTTAAGGGAGAAAGCTTTACGATAAGGGAAAGAATCCGCTTTAACGATTATGTTGAGGCTCCTATTTTTACCTTTACGATCAGGGATAAAAAGGGTAATGACCTTACGGGTACAAATACACTCTTTGAGGGCAGTGAGGTGGCTTCAGCCAAAAAGGGTGACGAATACGAGGTAGAGTTTAAGCAGAGAATGGATCTTCAGGGTGGTGAATACCTCATTTCCATGAGCTGCACGGGCTTTGAGATGGGAGAGCATACGGTTTACCACAGGCTCTATGACCTTCTTAACCTTACGGTAATATCAAATAAAAACACCGTCGGTGTTTATGATACAAATTCAGAAGTTACGGTAAATAAAAAGTGACAAACATTTATGAGGATTTAACTGCATATTTAAAGGCCGGAAAGACAAGGGCGCAGATACTGGCGGATGTTACCGACAGCTCATACTTCTATGCACTTTCATCTGAGAGGCTTAATGCCATCGAATGGTATCCCTTTGGAAAGACCGACAGGGTTCTTGAGATAGGAGCACATTACGGTGTTTACCTGCCGCTTTCTGAGCGTGTTTCAAAATGGGATGTCCTTTGTGAAAACGAGAAGGAGTCACTTTTCCTTGATACCCTAATAAGCATGGGTGAAGGCGGGCTCTCTTCTGAAAAAATCGGGATATTCACAGAAAAGAAAGAAGAAGCGTATGACATCGTCATTACCGATGCCTTTGGAATCGAAAGGGCCATGGGCATTGCAAAAAAATGTCTCATTGTAATTACCGATAACAAAAACGCACTTAAGCTTATGACAGGTACGGAGGAAACAGCCGGAAAGTCATATTTAAGCCTTGAGGAGCTTGAGACAATTAAAGAAAAGGCTTCATTTAAGAGTATGGAGCTTTATTTCCCTCTTCCAGAGGCTGATTTTGCAATCGATATTAGAAACGAAAAGGATATGCCAGGTCCAGGAAGCTTCAGGTTTGTCGGAAGAAGCATCCTTGAGGAAAGGTATGCCATATGTAATGAGGAGGCAATTTATGACAAAATGGCGGCGGCTGACAAAAATGCCGTTAAGCTTTTTGCACCCTCCTATGTTGCAGTATTTAAAAATGAGGAAAACGGGGCAGTGCCAGGAAATGTGGCACCGCTTCTTGCAAGATATAATAGAAAAAGAAATCCTAAGTTTAGGATTAAGACAGAGATTTTTAGTGACTCAGTAATTAAGACATCACTTTCAGCTGAGGCAGATGAGCATATAGAAAGCTTTGCCCGTAAATACGAGCTTCTTAATTCATGTAAAGACGAGAACATTGAGATTATTAAGCCCGTTATCCGTAAAAATGAAAACGGAAGAAGCGAGGCAGTATTTGAAAGGCTTGAGGGAACTGACCTTGGAGCCATCCTCACGGAAAAAATCCGTGACAAAAGGGCACCAGAGGAGGAGATTAAGGAGTGGCTTAACAGGCTTACTCCCGACGGAGTGCCATGCCATAACCTCGATCTTATTTTCGATAATGTCTTTATTACAGAAAAGGGACCCGTGCTCATCGATTATGAATGGGTATTTGAGGAGCCCTTTGAGAGGGATTTTGTAAGATACAGGATTCTTCGCTACTGGTATGAGGACAATAAGGAATCCCTTACCGCTTACGACGGCCTTCAGGGCTTCCTTAAGGCATTTGGAATAAGCAGCGACATCGGAAGGTTTAATGAAAAAGAGGATGAGTTCCAGCTTCTTGTAAATGACATTGAGCTTTCTGACACAGAAAGAAAGTTTATAAGAGAGCCTCTTTCCTACAACGAGATAAGGGTCATGAAGGGTAAGCTTGATGACTCTGTTAACCTTAATGCAAGACTTCGTGATGAAATCGGTGACGTTAAGGAAACACTCAAAAAGGAGAGGGAGGTTGAGAAGCTTTCGCAGCAGCACATCAAAAATATCGAAAAGATAATGGCTGAGCAGAAGGCACTCATCGAGGCCGGACAGAGGGAGCTTGATTATTTAAGAAAGCATGAATCGCTTCCGTCAAGGCTAAAGAGAAGGCTTGTAGCCGCAATCGACAGATGGGCTCCTGCCGACTCAAAGAGAAGAATCGGCATATGGTATGCCAAGGGGCTTCTTACGCATCCATCAGAGTACATTAAGCGCTTTGTGACTGCTGAGGGAAAGATAAGAAGACGCGGAGACTTTGAAATTCGTGGAGAATTTTTCGAGCATGGTATATTAAATATACCAAAATTTGATAATATTTCGGTTTCAATCGTAATACCTGCCTATAATCAGATAGGATATACATATGCATGCATCAGAAGCATCATTGAAAACACCGACGGCGTAAGCTATGAGGTAATTCTTGCGGATGATGCCTCAAAGGACGAGACAAGAAACATAACAGACTATATCCATAACCTAAAGGTTGCAAAAACAAAGGGTAACCTCGGCTTCCTTCTTAACTGTAACAATGCCGCCAAGGAGGCAAGGGGAAAGTATGTCTTCTTCCTTAATAACGACACAAAGGTTACGAAGGGATGGCTTTCAAACCTCGTTGAGCTAAGTGAGAGCGATGAGAGTATAGGACTTGTCGGTTCAAAGCTCATTTATCCTGACGGCAGGCTTCAGGAGGCAGGCGGAATCATCTGGTCCGATGCTTCGGGCTGGAACTACGGACGCCTCGATGACCCGGGTAAGCCTGAGTACAACTATGTAAAGGATGTTGATTACATTTCAGGTGCCGCAATAATGATAAGGCATGAGCTTTGGAATGAAATCGGCGGCTTTGATGAAAGATACGCACCGGCATACTGTGAGGATTCCGACCTTTGCTTTGAGGTAAGGCGTCACGGAAAGAGGGTTGTGCTTGACCCGAGAAGCGTCGTAATCCACTTTGAGGGAATATCAAACGGTACCGATACAGCGGGAACGGGACTTAAGCGCTTCCAGGTTGTAAACCAGGAGAAGTTTAAGGAAAAGTGGAAGGACGAACTCGCTAAGCAGGAAAGAAATACGGGAAACCCTGATCCGTTTAACGCACGTGAAAGAAGCGGCGGAAAAAAGTGCATACTCGTAATCGACCACTATGTTCCGACATGGGACAAGGATGCGGGCTCAAAGACAACGTTCCAGTATCTTAAGCTCTTTACCGATAAGGGCTACAATGTGAAATTCCTCGGTGACAACTTCCTCTGTGAGGAGCCATATACAGGTGTCTTACAGAGAATGGGAATCGAGGTGCTTTACGGAAAGGACCTTGAGGTTAGCATCTGGGATTATCTTGAGAAAAACAGTAAGCACTTTGATTTTGTTTACCTTAACAGACCGCATATTGCAATTAAGTACATAGACTTCTTTAAGGAGAAGACGGACTGCAAGGTAATCTACTATGGTCACGACCTTCACTATTTAAGAACACGCCGTGAGTTCGAGCTTTCAGGCGACATGAAGAAGAAGCGTGAATCTGATTACTGGAAGTCGGTTGAATACCAGGTAATGGAGGGAGCCGACTGCGTTTACTATCCATCACAGGATGAAATCGACGAGATTGCAGTTTCACGTCCTGACATTGCACCAAAGTGCAAGGCAATCACGGCCTATGTCTATGATGACAGTGACATCAACAATAACCCGAGGGCTGCGGCTGAAAGGGACGGACTATTGTTTGTCGGAGGCTTTAAGCATCCGCCGAATGCAGACGGAGTACTCTGGTTTGTAAGGGAATGCTTTACGAGGGTAAAGGAGGCACTTCCCGGAGTTAAGTTCCGTGTTGCAGGCTCACATCCAACAGATGAGATTAAGAGCCTTGGGGAATCAGATGAAAGCATTGAGATTCTGGGCTTTGTAAGCGATGAAAGATTGAGGGAGCTTTACCGTGATTCAAGGCTTGTCATCGTACCGCTTAGGTATGGTGCAGGCGTAAAGGGTAAAGTTGTCGAGGCACTTACGCTTAATACGGCAATCATCACAACCAGCGTCGGAGCTGAGGGAATACCTGAGGCAGACACCGCAATGATAATAGAGGATAAGCCTGAGAAATTTGCCGATGCAATAATAAGTGCATACGGAAATGACGAGCTTATCACAGCACAGGGTGAAAAGGGCACTGAGCTTATAAGAAGGCATTACTGCCCTGAGGCCGTGTTTGATGTGATTAAAAATGACTTTGAGTGAGGTCGTAATGGAAAAAAAGATTTTAAAAATCATAGATAACCTGATTGAGCGTTATCCAGCACTTGGCGTATGCCGCGAGGATATCATATCAGCCTATGAAATCATGAAGGAATGCTACGATAATGACGGAAAGCTTCTTATCGCCGGTAACGGCGGTTCGTGTGCCGATGCAGACCATATCGTCGGAGAACTCATGAAGACCTTTGTAAAGAGAAGACCTGTAAGCGAGGAGTTTAAACAGGAGCTTATTAAGGCAAGCCCTGACGAGGGTGAGGTGCTTGCCACGAAGCTTGGCTATTCACTCATGGCACTTTCACTTTCAAACCAGCAGACGCTTAATACGGCATTTTCAAATGACGTTGACGGCGATTACATCTATGCTCAGCAGATACTTGGCTATGGAAGAAGGGGAGATGTCTTCCTTGCGATTTCGACATCGGGTAATTCAAGAAACATCCTTCACGCCGTACCTGTTGCAAAGGCACTTGGCATAAAGGTTATCGGTCTTACAGGTAAGGACGGTGGAAGGCTTAAGGGAGTTTCAGATACGGCCATTGTTGCGCCTGCAGATGAAACCTACAAGGTTCAGGAGTACCACCTTCCGATTTACCATGCACTCTGTTTAATGCTTGAGGAGACATATTTCGAGGTATGACAAAACATTATTTTGCTGTTTGTGCATACAGGGAGTCACCCTATCTTGAGGCCTGCCTTTCATCTTTAAAGATGCAAAAGGGCAGGTGTAATGTTATTGTATGTACCTCAACCCCGAATGAACACATAATGGGGCTTTGCGTAAAATACGGCTTCCCGCTTTATGTAAGGGAGGGCGAGCCGTCCTTAAGGGATGACTGGAATTTTGCGGCTGAGACTGCTGAGGCACTTGGTGCCTCGCTTCTTACAATCGCACACCAGGATGACAGATACGCACCGGAGTACAGCGAGAGGGTGACAAAATATTTTGAATTCGGCGCCATCAACATGGTGGTCACAAGATGTGACAACATAGATGAGCATGGCCGTAAATTTACGGGAAAGGCCGAAAGGGTAAAGCGGTTCCTAAGGTGGCCGCTTTCTGTTTGGGCATTAAGCTCGACAATGTGGGGCAAAATGCATGCGCTTAAATACGGAAATGCAATTCCGTGCCCCGGTGTAACCTATAACCTAGACCTTCTGGAGCTTCCGATATTTGATAATGATTACAGGTTTGTAATCGACTGGGAGGCCTTCAGGAAAATCGCAGAGCTTCCCGGCCAGATTGTGGCCTGCGAGGAGCCACTTGTGGAGATAAGGCTTCATAAGGATTCCGAGACCGTAAACACAATGAATAATGACTTAAGGTATAAAGAGGAACTCGAGATGTTTAAGTCATTTCACAGTGAAGGCGTTGCAAAATTCATTGCCCGTTTTTATAAGGGCGCAGGAAAGAATTACGGGAGATAATTATGGCAGATGCAATTGATTACATCCTCTGGAGGGGAGACCTTACATTTGACAAGGATCCGGTAAATGACCTGGATATATGTCTTTGTTCGCAGTTTGTCACACCTGACCTTACGGGTATTGTTTCCGAGTATGTCAATGAAAAGACGTTAAGTGATGTGGCGGATGAGTATTTTGCAAACAATACGATGGACCGCTCGACGCTTGGCGTGCTTCAGTCCGAATATGTGCTTCCTGCAATAAGGCATGCTTCAAAGTGTAACCGCTTTAAGGACATAAGGCTTTTCGGATATATTAACAGAATTAAGACAGAGGAACAGGAACAGTTCTCGGCGGTTAACATAATGCTAAAGGATAACCTTCTCGTGGTTTCCTTTAAGGGAACAGATGACACGCTTATCGGATGGAGGGAGGACTTTGACCTTTCCTGCTACGATGAGGTGCCTGCACAAAAGGATGCGCTTTCATATCTTCGTCTTGCCGCTACAAGGAACCCTAAGGCAAAAATCATAGTGACAGGCCATTCAAAGGGCGGTAATCTCGCAATCTATTCGGCTGCCATGATTGATGAGCATATCCAGAAGAGAATCGTGAGGGTGGTGAGCTTTGACGGCCCGGGCTTCAGGGACGGCTTCCTCGAGTCAGAAGGGTACAAAAGAATCAAGGACAGATGCTGTACAATTATGTCACAGTATGCTATAGTTGGACTTCTGTTGAATACTCCAGGAGAGCACAAGCTTGTACGCTCCAGGGTACCCGGAATCTGGGCACATGACATATTCAACTGGGAGGTGCTTGGAAAGGAATTTGTTGCTGAGGAAGAATTAAGCATGATAAGCGATATCATGATGCGCTCGCTTCGTGACACGCTTTGCAACCTAAGCGATGACGAGAGGCTTGAATTCAACAATGCATTTTTCAACGCACTCACAAAGACGGGTGCCAAGACACTGACAGACCTTGAAAACCTTGATTACATAAAGACGCTTACAATTCTCCAGGGTCTTTCAAAAAACAAACACATTGAGAACTTCTCAAGAACTCTTATTAAAGAGCTTTTAAAATATACATCTGAGGAAGTTAAAAAGGAGAGGAAAAATGAGCAGCTACGGCTTAAAGGTTAAATGGCTTTCAGTTGCATGCTTTGAGCTTGTAAAGGATGGAAAGCATATCGTAACCGATCCCTTTGTTACACTGAGTGATAATTCACCATGTACATGGGAGGATATCGAGGGATGTGACCTGATTACACTCAGTCACGTTCACTGGGACCATGTCCCGGACATCCCCGCATTAATGAGAAAATTCCCGGGTGCACCGCTTCTTACAGGAGAGCTTTCAGCTCTTCCTCTTATTGAGTGGGGCAATTTAATCCCGCAGGATGTATGGCCGATGGAATCAAATCTCGAGCTTGACTTTGACTGGGTAAAGGCAAAGGCACTCTTTGGAAGGCACACAGCCTTTGGAGAGACGAGGGTGCAGCTTCTGTCAAATCTTTCGAGAAAGCCCTTCTGCGACAAGGCAATGGGTGACATGCAGATTCTCGGTACCATGGAATACAGGAACTTCCTGTTCACATTCCCTGATGGAACAAAGATTCTCATCTGGGGTAATGATTTCACACCTGTTCAGATAAATATCGTCAAGGCTTTAAAGCCTGACATCGCATTTATCCAGTCCACAAGACAGCTTAACGATCTTGAGGGCTATGCGAGGTTTGTCCATGAGTCAGGTGCCAAGGTTGTAATTCCGCATCATATGGACCTTAAAAAGCCGTATGAGGAGTACAAGCCTTTACTTAAGAAAGCAGAAGAGGCAATAAAGGAGCTTTCGCCCGAAGTGGAGTTTGTCCTGCCGGAATACGGAAAATACGTGGAGGTTTAATTAATGAGTTGGCTTATTTTTGCACTGATTTGCTTATTTGGTTGGGGACTTGCTGATTTATTCTACAAAGCGGGATCAGATGAAAAGGAGTCAAATACTCATTTGAAGATAGCTGTCTGGGTTGGCTTTGTAATGGGCATCACGGCAATTATCCTGCTTCCTTTTTCAGAGAGCGGTCTTAATGGGGAATCCCTTATTAAGAATGCGATTGCATACCTGCCCGCCTCAATAGGTTACATCGTTTCAATGATCATCGGCTATGCGGGACTTCGTTACCTCGAGCTTTCAATCGTTTCACCGGTTCAGAATGCATCAGGTGCATTTTCTGTCATCGCCATGGCTGCCTGGTTCACCATTAACGGTGCGGGCGGAAGCATCATTGAGGAATATTCGGGTCTTGAGATTTTCGGAACTCTCTTTATTGTTGTCGGCATGATCGCCCTTGCAATTGTAGAGCAGAAGATTTCAAATGCCGAGGTAAGTGCACATGAGGCAAAGGGACTTGAGAAGTTCAAGACAGGCGCACTTGCGCTTATCTTCCCGATTCTTTACTGCGTCTTCGATACACTCGGAACAGCAGCTGACGGAATCATCCTCGACGAGGAATTCGGACTCGGACTCGGAGAAATCGACGTACTTGTTCTTTACGGACTTACCTTCTTCCTTGCAGGAATCGTATGCTACATCGTACTCCTCATTAAGGAAAAGAAGCCCTACAACCTGTTTGAAAGATCACAGATGCCTAAGGCAGCAGCTGCTGTATGTGAGCAGTTCGGACAGATTTTCTACGTTTTTGCAATGGCAAAGGAACCACTGCTTGCAGCACCGATGGTTGCCTCATACTGCATCGTATCGGCAATCCTTGCAAGAATCTTCCTTAAGGAAAAGCTCAAGGCTTCACAGTATGCATGTATTGCAGCTGTAATCGTTGGTATTGTAATGCTTGGAATAGCAGATGGTATTAATGCATGAAATTCGTAATTCAGAGAGTTAAATATGCTAATGTAAAGGTTGACGGAGAGGTTATCGGCGCAATCGACAAGGGCTTTATGGTCCTTTGCGGTATTGCCGAAACCGATACCGAGGCCATTGCCGCAAAGATGGTAAAGAAGCTCTGTTCCCTCCGAATCTTTGAGGACAGCGAGGGAAAGACAAACCTTAGCATTGACCAGGTTGGCGGTGAGCTTCTGATGATAAGTCAGTTTACACTCTATGCTGACTGCCACCATGGCAACAGGCCTAGCTTCATTCATGCCGGAAAGCCAGATATGGCTTCACCGATGTATGATTTTATCGTTGAGGAATGTAAAAAATACGTTCCAAAGGTTGAGAGGGGAGAATTCGGAGCCGACATGAAGGTTGAACTCCTTAACGACGGTCCGTTTACAATAATCCTCGATTCGGAAATTGATGTAAAATAATTATTTGTTTTGATGATACGGGTATGGAAAAGCGCGAATCAACAAATCTTTCAGAGGGTGTTATCTGGAAAAGACTTTTATGGTTCTTTCTTCCGATAGTTATCGGCACCTGGTTTCAGCAGCTTTACAATGCTGTTGATGCCGTTATCGTAGGAAAATATGTCGGAACGGAGGCTCTTGCATCCGTTAGCGGCACACCTGCGACACTCATTAACGTAATCATAAGCATCTTTGTTTCACTTGCCTCGGGTTCGTCTGTAATCGTTTCACAGTATTACGGGGCAGGAAGGAAAAAGGAACTTGAAAAGGCTACGGGTACTGCAGTCACGTTCTGCATTATTCTTGGCCTTATTCTTATGTTGTGCATTATTCCGCTTACTGTTCCGATACTCAGGTGGATGTCAACACCGGAGGAGATTATCGATTCCTCGGCCCTTTACATGAGGATATTCTGTTCGGGCCTTGTGATAACACTTCTTCTAAACATTGAGTCGGGAATCCTGAGGGGAGTGGGAGACAGTAAGAATCCGCTCATATACATGATTACGGCATGCGTACTCAATATCGTTCTCGATATTGTATTCGTGCGTTACATGAATATGGGGGTTGCCGGTGCTGCGATTGCAACAGTTCTTGCACAGCTTTGCAACATGATACTTCTCACATGGAAGCTAATGACGACAAAGGAAAGCTACAGGCTTAACCTAAGGTGTCTTGGAATCAACTCTGGAGTGCTTTCGCACATGATGAAGCTTGGTATCCCGCAGGCACTGCAGGGTGGAGTGTATTCGATATCAAATGCATATATGCAGGCAGCGATTAATAAGCTTGGTACCGTTGTTGTCGCCTCGTGGGGACTTGCGGGAAAGGTTGACGGCTTTTACTGGGCAACGGCCTCTGCGGCAGGAATCGCGGTGACGGCATTTGTCGGACAAAACTATGGTGCAGGAGACTTTAAGAGGGTATGGAAGACAGCAAGAACAGGCATGGGAATCTTTATCCCGATGACACTTCTTATATGTGCGGCACTTCTCTTATTCGGACCGAACCTTCTTCCGATGTTTACCGATAATGCGGAGGTTGTTTCGACCACCTACACCATCATGCTTTACTTTGTGCCGTTCTATTTCACATGGACGATACTCGAGGTTTTGACGGCTGTAATGAGAGGCTGCGGAGAGGTAAGAAAGCCTGCAATCATTTCCATCTTCGGAATCGGAATATTCCGTTTTGTATGGGTGTGGACGGTTTATGCACTCTATCCGACACTCTTTAACATAAGCATTGTCTATGCTATCTCATGGACAATTACGGCAACTATAATCCTGATTTATTACATCAGATGGAAAAAGAAACTTGTTGAAAAAAACGTTAAGTAAGCGTATTATTAAAAGGCACGTGTATTAGTTTTTTTACCGTGCAAAAATTCAGAGAAAAGGAAGTGGGTAAAGTGGACGACGGTCACGGTCGAAGTAGACATTTTGGTTCGGAAACGAATATGGGTATGTGCTGTCGTTTGGCTTTGGCGTAAAACTCCTGTCCGTTTCCGACTTATAGAGAAGGAGATTCGGAAATGGATAATGAAATGAAGAATTTCGATGAAGACATCATCGAGACAGAATCCAATGAGACTCAAAATGAAGAGCCTGTTGTAAGACCCGATTACAGCTCCGAGATTATTGACATTGTAAAGAGCAATGCCTCACCGAAGGCCTTAAGGGATCAGCTCGACGATTATCATGACAATGATATCGCGCTTATCCTCAACAGCCTCACAACACCTGAGAGACAGAAGCTTTACAGGGTTCTCGGTATCAACAAGCTTTCAACTGTACTTGAGTATTCAGAGGAAGAGGACGTAGCAAACTATCTCAATGAGATGGATATCCGTAAGGCAGCTGCCGTTATCGGACACATGGAGCCCGACGTAGCGGTTGATGTCCTTAGGGAAATTGAAAAGGTAAAAAGAGGCATCCTCATCGAGCTTATGGATGCCGAATCAAGAAAAGACATCGCACTTCTTGCTTCGTTTGACGACGATGAGATCGGTAGCCGAATGACTACCAACTACATCTCGATTCACGAGGGACTTACAGTCAAGGAGGCCATGGCAGAGCTTATCCGCCAGGCACCCGAGAATGACAACATCTCTACGATTTTCGTTCTTGACGAGCAGGATACATTTGTCGGAGCACTTGGACTTAAGGAGCTCATCATCGCAAGACAGGGTGATGACCTCGAGGAGCACATCATGACATCATATCCTTATGTTTACGGACATGAGCAGATTGATGCCTGTATTGAAAACCTCAAGGACTATTCTGAGGACCTCGTTCCCGTTCTCGATAACCAGAACAGAATGCTCGGTGTTATCACATCACAGAACGTCATCGAGGTAGTCGATGAAGCACTCGGAGATGACTATGCAAAGCTCGCTGGTCTTGCTGCAGAGGAAGAGCTGCACGAGCCGCTTAAGGACTCTATGAGAAAACGACTTCCATGGCTTCTCATCCTCCTGTGCCTCGGTCTTGGTGTTTCAACTGTAATTGGTGCATTTGAAAAGGTTATATCATCACTCACGATTGTCATGTTCTTCCAGTCCATGATCCTCGGTATGTCAGGTAACGTAGGCTCACAGTCACTGGCTGTAACAATCCGTGTGCTCATGGATGAAAATCTTACAGGCGGTCAGAAGATAGGCCATGTTTTCAAGGAGCTTAAGGTCGGACTTGCAAACGGTGTGATTCTTGGTATAATTTCTGCTATATTTATCGGCATCTACATTTTCCTCTTTAAGGGAAAGCCTGTATTTGAGTCATTTGCGATTTCAGGCTGTGTAGGTGTGGCACTAGTTGTTGCAATGATTATTTCAAGTGCAACGGGCTCGCTTATTCCGATGGGCTTTAAGAAGGTCGGAATTGACCCTGCGGTAGCATCTGGACCGCTCATTTCGACAATCAACGACCTTGTGGCTGTAATTACATACTACAGCCTCGCGTGGATTCTTCTTATCAATGTACTTCATCTTGCATAAGGCGGGAGAAGCTTTGACAACAGAATAATGTTTGTTTTGCCCTATGGGCTTAACATACAGGCAGCAGTATCGAAGTGGTCATAACGGGGCTGACTCGAAATCAGTTTGCGGGCAACCGCACGGGGGTTCGAATCCCTCCTGCTGCGCTTTATGGGGCTATCGCATCGATAGATGTGGTAGCCTTATTTTTAACCTGATTAAATGGGGAATTTTTAATGTGAATTTCAATGAAAATTGTTTCAGTATGAGGCTTGCGGAATTTGTTACTTACCGGATTTACTGACATGATTTTTTGTGGGGGAATTGATTTGATGATTATTAATCCGTTAAACCTGACATGGTTTATATATATGGGATTTCTTGTGGCTCTTACGGTTGTTCTTTACACTTTCGGGAAGAATAAGGATGAGAAGAGGAAGAAGGGCTTCTTTTCAGTGTTTTTTGCGATAGCATGCGTTTTCTACATCTGGTACAAGGCTCTTCTTTTAAAGGACCCGGGATATGACACAAGCATATGGAAGGAGCTGCCTCTCGCACTTTGCCAGGTTGCCTTCATATATGGCTATGCGGGAGTAATGAAGAAAAGCAATGTACTCATGTGCTTTGGCGTATATGTTGGATTTCTTTGCGCACTCATGGCCGTAGTGATGCCTGTAGACGGTTTTTACGGTATCCCATTCTTTGAGGGAAGGTCAATCGGCTTTTACGGCTACCACGGAATGGTAATCGTGCAGAGCGTGCTCGTCTACATGCTCGGTCTTTATAAGCCAAACAGAAGGCACCTCCCCGGCATGCTCATCGTGCTCGGGGCATCGGCGCTTATTGCCCACGGATTAAACCTTCTGATTAAGGCAACAACTGGAATTGCGGCAAACTACTTCTTTACAGTAGACCCTGAGGGTAATCCCGTGCTCGCGCTTTTAAGGGGAATAATTCCTGTAGACTATGTTTACCTTCTTCCGTTATTTATTCCGCTTGGAATCGTTTTGTATTTTGTCATCCTGTTGATGGAGCCAAGGGAAAAGGGCTAAGACAACGGATGGTTTTAATAGGGGGATAGTATTATGGTACCAATCATAGACATGCATGCAGATTCGTTTTTGCAGATTTTCAAGGCCTCGTTCCTTGAGGCACCTGACCCGGAGGATAACTTCGGTCCGACAGAGGAAGAGATTAAAAACGGACTTCACATAAGGGCAAACGGCAGACACATTAACCTTACGGATATGAAAAAGGCAGGATATATGTGCCAGAGCTTTGCAATGTTTGTCGATATTAGTGAATACGGAAAGTCACATGAGGACCCGTTCGAGTATCTTTGTGATTTTTCAAAATGCATGGACAGGGAGATTGCGGAAAACTCCGACATGATCCGTTATGCATTTACCGGAACGGATATTGAGGAAAACTTTAAGGCCGGATACATGTCTGCACTCAAGACAGTGGAGGAGGGCTTCCCATATAAGGGTGACCTTGAAAACCTTAAGAAGGCCTACGAGATGGGTGTCAGAAAGTCGACACTCACATGGAACTACGAGAACCAGCTCGCTTTCCCAAACCCGAAGGGTGAATTTGAAATTGACACGGAAAACGGACTCAAGAAAAAGGGCTTTGAGTTTGTAGAGGCAATGGAGGATATGGGAATCGTGATTGACATCTCACATCTTAATGATGCCGGTATTTTTGACATTTTTAAGACTGTAAGAAAGTCAACTCCCGTAATAGCGAGCCACTCAAACGCAAGGGGCATATGTGCCAACCACAGAAACCTCTCGGATGAGATGATAAGGCTCATAGCAGACCACGGAGGAGTTACGGGTATCAATTTCTGTACGATATTCCTTAACGAAAACAACAAGCTTTCCAACGGGATGGATGGCGTATATTCACGTATCAGCGACATGATAGCCCACATGAAATACATAAGAAACCTCGGTGGAATAGACATGGTTGCCATGGGCACTGACTTTGACGGAATCCACGGTGTGCTTGAGGTAGACGGTGCAAAGGAAATGCCAAAGCTTATTGAGGCAATGGATGCGGCAGGATTCACGGAGGATGAAATCGAGAAGATTATGTACAAAAACGCACTCCGTGTTTATAAGGAGGTTCTTGGATAATACTTAAACTTACGAGAGGAAATTATCGCATAGACAAAGTAAATATGCTGCCGACAAAAGGTCGGCACTGCCACCAGGTGAAAGGTTAAGTGAGATGAATTCATCATCAAGCTCATTAAGCTCTTCATCTGTCGGCATATTATTATCGCAAAGAAGCCTGAGGATTCTGTCCCGGGCTTTTTTTGCTGTCTCCATGCCGCCACGCTTAATCATGTTTGTGTCGTCAGTTCCAGCAATGATATGTAAAAGCGCGATGCGGCCTGCATCGTTAAGTGAATAGCCCTCCTTAAGGAGAGTTGAGATTACTGGGATTGCAAGGCTCCTTACACCAGGGAATTTCATTTCTGCCTGACCGCGGATGCCCGTGATTCCAAACTCAGCATAGAAGCGTTCACCGGCTGTTTTTGCATTCTCCAGTGTGACATTCTTAAAATCAGCTGCAGTGATGCCCTTTACCTTTTCGCCTGCCCTGTCGAGGATGAGGGAGGAGTCGTGAATGTCATCGCCCTCGGTTTCGCCTATTGCGGATAGCAAAAGGGCAAAGATAAAGACTATTCCCTTATGAGTATTTACACCACCTGTTGCCTTAAGCATCGTCTCCTCGGCCTTTATTCCGAGCTCTCTTAAATCGCCAAAATCGCGTGTCGCTGCACAGGCCTTAAAGTATTCATAAAGGGAAGCGGCACTTTCGCAAAGAAGGAAGAAGTCCATGTCCTTATGTGATCCGTTGTTTCTTAGGTCGACTAGTCCCGGCTTACAGGTTGTCGAGGCCTCGAGGATAAGTGACAAAATGGCAAGGTCCGCAATCTCGGCGCTGCGGTCATCGCTTACGGCCTCCTCAAGGAGTCCGGTAGCTGTTGCCACAAGCTTCTCGTATGTGTGTGCATGGGTTCTCGCACATTCACGTGCATCCCTGTCACAGATAAGGCATTTTCTCGGTCCCCTTCCTATGTCGGAGCGTGATACCTTTTCACCTGTCTTATGAAAGACATCAATGTCAAAGAGCCTTCCGACAGGGAAGGCTGTTTCTATTGCACTCATGAGCTTTTTTACGGTTACGGCGTCGCCGTCAACACTAAAGAAGCCCTCTGGTCCGGTGACGGCGCGTACCTCTTCAAAGTTAATGGTGTCGATTCCGTAAAAATCGAGCATCGTACTAATGAGAAAAAGCCCCTTGTTAAAGCCGTCCTCAATAAGCGGGGAGTTCTTTTCACTTCCCGGCATGTTCATCGTAAAGCTGATGAGGGTGCTCTCAAAAAGGTCTAAGAGTTCCTCCTGGTGCCTTACGCGTTCTTCCCTGTTGTCAAGTATCTGTTCCAATGTAGCCATGAGCCGATTATACCACAATATGTACAAAAAAAATGCAATAAAATTGGTAATAATTTAACACATATCTCTTGCAAAATCAGCTTGAAAAGACTATTATATTATGCGGTAAATGAGTAAAGTTTATACTAAATTACTTTTTTAATGTAAAGGAGAAATAAAAAATGGCAGTTAAAGTTGCAATTAACGGATTTGGACGTATCGGTCGTCTTGCATTCCGCCAGATGTTCAACCATGAGGGAACAGAAATCGTTGCTATCAACGACCTTACAGCTCCTAAGATGCTTGCTCATCTTCTTAAGTATGACTCAACACAGGGTCGTTATGAGTTCGCTGACCAGGTATCAGCTGACGAGGACAGCATCACAGTATGTGGCAAGAACATCAAGATCTACAAAGAGGCAGACGCTAAGAACCTTCCTTGGGGCGAGCTTGGAGTAGACGTTGTACTTGAGTGCACAGGTTTCTATACATCAAAGGAAAAGGCATCAGCTCACATCACAGCAGGTGCTAAGAAGGTTGTTATTTCTGCTCCTGCAGGAAATGATCTTCCTACAATCGTTTACAATGTTAACCACGAGATCCTTACAGCAGAGGATAACATCATCTCAGCAGCATCATGCACAACTAACTGCCTTGCTCCTATGACAAAGGCTCTTAACGATGCATTCCCGATCCAGACAGGTATCATGTGCACAGTACATGCTTACACAGGCGATCAGATGCTTCTTGACGGACCACACAGAAAGGGTGACCTTCGTCGTGCACGTGCAGCTGCTCTTTCAATCGTTCCTAACTCAACAGGTGCTGCAAAGGCTATCGGTCTTGTAATTCCTGAGCTTTCAGGCAAGCTTATCGGTGCTGCACAGAGAGTTCCAACACCTACAGGATCAACAACACTTCTTTTCGCAGTTGTTAAGGGACAGGACGTAACAAAGGAGTCTATCAACGCAGCTATGAAGGCTTACTCAGATAAGATTCCGGAGACATTCGGTTACTGCACAGATGAGATCGTATCTTCAGACGTTGTTGGTATGACATACGGCTCACTCTTCGATCCGAGCCAGACACTTGTTACAGCTATCGGCGATGACCTCTATGAGGTTCAGGTTGTTTCATGGTATGACAACGAGAACTCATACACATCACAGATGGTTCGTACAATCAAGTACTTCGAGAAGTTCGTTAAGTAATTAGAACTGAACAGTTATTTAAAGGCTCAGCCCTATGGGCCGGGCCTTTTTCATGAAGAAAAGGAGAATAGACATGGCAAAGTTAAATAAGAAGTCAGTTGACGATATTTGCGTAAAGGGAAAAAAGGTTCTCGTAAGATGCGACTTCAACGTTCCCATGAAGGAAGGCAAGATTACAGATGATAACAGAATCACTGCAGCTCTTCCGACAATCAAGGCTCTTGCAGACAAGGGCGGCAGAGTAATCCTTTGCTCACACATGGGCAAGCCAAAGGGAACAGTTAAGCCAGAGCTTACACTTGCTCCTGTTGCAAAGAGACTTTCAGAGCTTCTTGGCAAGGAAGTTAAGTTCGCAGCTGACGAAGAGGTTGTAGGACCTAACGCTAAGGCTGCAGCAGCTGCTATGCAGGACGGCGACATCATTCTTCTTGAGAACACAAGATTCAGAAAAGAAGAAGAGCTTAAGTGCAAGACTCCTGAGGAGACAGAGGCATTCAACGCATTCTGCAAGGACCTCGCTTCACTTACAGACGGCATCTATGTAATGGACGCTTTTGGAACAGCTCACAGAAGACATGCTACAACAGCAGGTGTTGCTGATTTCGTAGAGACATCAGCAGTTGGATACCTTATGCAGAAGGAAATCCAGTTCCTTGGAAACGCTGTTGAGAATCCTGAGAGACCATTCGTAGCTATCCTTGGCGGTGCTAAGGTTGCTGACAAGCTCAATGTTATTTCAAACCTTCTTGAGAAGTGCGATACACTTATCATCGGTGGTGGAATGGCATATACATTCGTTAAGGCACAGGGCAACTGCATCGGAACATCACTCTGCGACGATGAGAAGCTTGATTACTGCAAGGAGATGCTTGCAAAGGCAGAGAAGCTTGGAAAGAAGCTCCTTCTTCCTGTTGATGCTGTTATTGCAGCTTCATTCCCGGAGCCAATCGATGCTGAAATCGCAACAGAGACAGTTGACATCGACAAGATCCCTGCTGACAAGATGGGCATGGATATCGGACCAAAGACAAGAGAACTCTTCGCTACAGAGGTTAAGAATGCAAAGACAGTTGTATGGAACGGACCGATGGGCGTATTCGAGAATCCTCTTCTTGCAAAGGGAACATATGCAGTTGCAGAGGCACTTGCAGATACAGACGCTGTAACAGTAATCGGCGGTGGAGATTCAGCTGCAGCTATCAAGAAGCTTGGTTTTGCTGACAAGATGACACATATTTCAACAGGCGGCGGTGCATCACTTGAGTACCTTGAGGGAAAGAAGATGCCGGGTATTGAGGCAATTCAGGAGAAGTAATAAATGAGAAAAAAGATTATCGCAGGAAACTGGAAGATGAACAAGACTCCTTCAGAGGCTGTTGCACTTTGTGCAGAGCTCAAGGACCTTGTTGTAAATGATGAGGTTGATGTAGTATATTGCGTACCTGCAATCGACATCGTACCTGTAGTAGAGGCTGTTAAGGGCACAAACGTAATGGTTGGTGCCGAGGACATGTCATTTGAGGACAAGGGTGCCTTCACAGGACAGATTTCAGCGGCTATGCTTAAGGATGCAGGCGTTAAGTTCGTTATCGTTGGTCACTCAGAGAGAAGAGAGTACAACCACGAGACAAACGAGGACATCAACAAGAAGGTATTAAAGGCTATCGAGAATGGTCTTACACCTATCATGTGCTGCGGCGAGTCTCTTACACAGAGAGAGCAGGGCATCACACTTGACTGGATCAGACAGCAGGTTAAGGTTGGTCTCCAGGGCGTATCAGCAGCTGAGGCAGCTGAGATCGTTATCGCTTATGAGCCGATCTGGGCTATCGGAACAGGCGTTACAGCTACAACAGAGCAGGCTGAAGAGGTTTGCAAGGCTATCCGTGAGTGCATCGCAGATATCTATGACACAGACACAGCTGAGAAGATCCGTATCCAGTACGGCGGATCAATGAACGCTTCAAATGCAGCTGAGCTTCTTGCACAGGCTGACATCGATGGTGGTCTTGTTGGCGGAGCTGCTTTAAAGGCAGATTTCGGAAAGATCGTTAACTACAAATAATTTTAACTGACATTTACCAATAAAGGGACCGGCTTTTTAGCCGGTCTTTTTAGTGTCAAAACAAGGCGTCACGAAATTTCGAAATACAGGGCAAAATGTATTGGTAATGGTAACATAAGAAATGAAGGGGATGTGCACGTTAATGCAATAAATTGCATGTTTGAGCATGAGCACTTATGGTTGCTTTTCAGTTTTGAAATTGATTCGTAAGGTTTTTTTATTAACTTTTGAAATGGGCTATGATATGATATAAAAGATTATGTATACCAAAATTGGGAGAGTGTGCCCATTAACCGTTTAAGGAGTCTTTAGGAACACAATGAGTGTGCTTGATAAAGCGGTTTTGCCGTCAAAAAAGAATATGACTGAAGTTGACGGGGTAAATAGCAGCGCTCCGGCGTTTCTTAAGTTCCTCTATGTCATTTCGATATCGGCGGCAGGTATGGGTGAATGGAAGGTTATCACCAATACACTCGGCGGCCTTCCAAAGGCGATAACGCTTGGTGCCATTGCGCTGGCGGTGCTTTACTGCATAGTTACTACGGATACCAGAAACCTTAAAAGGGTAATAAAACCGTACCTCATGTATGTGCTTTTGATAGGCATGATACTTCTGTGGTCGTTTGTCATATGGATATTAAGCTTTACAAGCGTTAACTCCGTAATAAGGGGAAGCGAAAAGATGATATACCAGATGATATCGATTACGGCTGCGGCCTCGGCTGTTGTGCTTTTCGGGTTTGAGAGCATTGACCTCTTCTGCATATCGATGTGTATTTCAAATTCGCTCATTATCCTCTTTGAGATGCTGAGGTTTGGAATTGGGTCAAGTATTAAGTCGTTCGTACATAACATAGTGACCTTCGGTGATGCGGTGGGATTTGCAAGAAACCTTGAAATCCATGAGATGACCTTCCAGTTTGGAATGCTTCTCATATACTATGCACTGTTTGCACCTGTAAGATATAAGGAGGAGAAGAAGAAAAACAGGATTTTCCTGTGCCTTTGCATTTTCTTCTTTATCGCGGGACTTAAGCGAATTGCCGTTGTGGCACTTCTTATCACGCTTCTGATTGGATATATATCGAAGAAGAGTAAAAATCCGGGAAAGCTTATGACAGCCTTTGGTGTGATCATTTTCCTTGGACTGTTCCTATACATTAAGCTGGTGCGTGATGGAATCATGTCGATAATAATGACAAAGGTCGGCATCAACATGATGGGACGTGACTATATCTGGGCACTCACAAAGGAGTTCTACTCATTTTCACCGGCATTCATGGGTCTTGGCTTTGAGGCCGTTGACGCGATTGCAAAGGGCTGGTATGAAAGCGGGCTTTTGAACAGGGCCTATAACTTCCATAACGATGTCCTAAAGGTTTTTGTAGAGCTTGGATTTTCGGGCTTCACGCTTTGGGCGGGAATACAATATATCATTTATCCGATATTCTTTACGAAGAAATACAGTCCGAAGGTAACGCTTTTATATATGACAATTCTCATATATATGACCTTCACATACATGACTGACAATACGGCATTTTACTTCTGGTGTACGATGTGCCTGAGGCTACTTCCGATGGCATACATCTTCACGCTTCCTGAGGAGGAAAAGAAGGAGAAATGGAAGCCGATGCAAAAGGATGAATACAGACACGCTGTCGAGGATAATTACCTCAAACGGTTAAATGAGGGACGACAGGGTTTTTAAATAAAAGTAACCGGAAGGGTCCGGTTTACGGGGGATAAATTAATGGCTTATGTAAATGAAAAGATAATCACTGATCCTGTTGAAAAAAAGGAGGTTCAGCAGGTTCTTGATGCAATTCACCAGAATAACAAGACAGGCTACTGGGCTGTAAAAAGATTTCTTGATGTAACAATATCATTCTGTGCACTTCTTGTGCTTTTCATACCGATGGCAATAATCGCACTCATCATTTTCCTTAGTGACGGACACCATCCATTCTTTGCACAGACAAGAGTCGGAAGATTCGGCAAGGAATTCAAGATGTATAAATTCAGGACAATGGTTCCAAATGCAGAGGAATTAAAGGCACAGCTTGAATCTAAGAACGAGATGACAGGTCCGGTATTCAAGATGGCCGATGACCCGAGAATCACAAAGATCGGTAAGTTTTTAAGAAAGACAAGTATTGACGAGCTGCCACAGTTCTATAACGTTTTAAAGGGTGACATGACTATCATAGGCCCGAGACCGCCGCTTCCGTCGGAGGTGGCGCAGTATTCGGAGTTCCATAAGATAAGACTTATCGTAACACCTGGCATCACCTGCATTTGGCAGACAACACCAAACAGAAACAGCATCGACTTCGAGGACTGGGTAAAGATGGACATAGACTATGTTGTAAACAGAACAGTGTTTATGGACATTAAAATCATTTTCCGTACAGTCTATGTAATGTTCTGCGGAGAGGGTGAATAAACAAGTTCCGTATTTATAAAGAGGAGCTTCCGTAAGCTTTAAAAGAGCTTTAACGAAGAGGACGGACAGTCCGTAGTATTAGCAAAGAGGTAAATTAAGTGAAGATTGCAATGATCGGCCACAAAATCTTCCCGAGCCGTTCGGGCGGAGTTGAGGTGGTTGTATATGAGCTTTCGACAAGGCTTGCAAAAAAAGGAATAGATGTAACGGTTTATAACCGCGGCCTCATAAAGGGCAAAAAGAAAAAGGACAAGGAGGAGGGCGTTAACATCGTCCGTACCTTTACCTTTAAAAACCAGAAGCTTAATGCGATGGTTTATTCGTTCCTCGCTACCTTTGAGACACTGACAGGTAAATATGACATTATACACTATCATGCTGTTGGCATCTGTGTGCCGATTTTTATCGCAAGGCTTTTTAAGAAAAAGACAGTGGCTACAATCCATGGCCTCAACTGGAGGGTTGACAAGTGGAAGGGCTTTGCAGCAAAGTACCTCAAGTTCGGTGAGAAAATCGCAGTTAAATATGCAGATGAAATCATAACACTCACACCTGAGATGCATAGGTACTTTCTCGATACATACGGAAGGGATACGGCACTCATTGAAAATGCCATCACACCCGTAAGGAAAACTGACGACAGCATCATTAAAAATAAGTTTGGACTCGAAAAGGACACATATATCTTCTATTTTGGAAGAATATCACCTGAGAAGGGTGTCCTTGAGCTGATTGAGGCGTATAACAAAACTGATATCGAAGAGAAGCTCGTAATTGCGGGAGAGATTCCTGGTAACGAGTTTGGAGAAGCTGTAAGGAGCACTGCATCGTGTAACGATAAAATCGTCTTTACGGGCTTTGCAACAGGAGAGGTGCTTAATTCACTTTACTGCAATGCCTCGCTCTATGTGCTTCCAAGCCATACGGAGGGTCTTTCACTTTCGCTTCTTGAAGCTCTTTCCTGCGGAGTAAAGTGTCTTACAAGTGACATTGTTGAAAACACATCCGTAACCGGAAAATTCGGTATGGATTTTAAGACCTCAGACGTCGATGACCTGGCCCGCGCACTTGCCGATGGACTTAAGAAGGAAAGAAGCGTGGAAGAGGTAGACGAACAGATAAAATATATAAAAAATAATTTTGATTATGACAAAATGGTCGAAAGGCATATCGAGACCTATGAAAGGGTCATAAGGGATGGCTTTTACCATTAATGGATTTAGTTACAAAAGATGAGTATTCCGAAGATAATTCACTATGTCTGGTTTGGCGAAAACGAGCCCGGTGAAATGGAAAAAAAGTGCATAGAGTCCTGGAAAAGGATCTGTCCCGATTATGAGATAAAAAGATGGGACGAATCCAGCTATGATTTTTCGGGAAACAGGTATGCAAGGGAGGCATATGAAAAAAAGAAATATGCCTTCGTCTCGGACTACGTTCGTCTTGACGTGCTTTATAAATACGGTGGCATTTATCTTGATACAGACGTTGAGCTTATTAAAAAGCCTGATTCACTGCTTGAGCATGATGGCTTCATTAGCCTTGAGCACGGAGCACCGTCTCCATACGGCCGCCTTATCCTTGCAAATTCAGGCTCTGGAATAGGTGCCATTCCAGGATGTGAGATGATTGGAAGGATGCTCAGACAGTATGAGAAAATCCCGTTTATTAAGGAATCAGGGGAGCTGGACCTTACGGCATGCACTGAGCGCCAGACTGAGCTCCTTAAAAAATACGGCTTTAACGGCAGGGATGAGATGCAGTCGGTTGGCGATTTTGTGATTTTGCCGTCTGAATATTTCTCACCGCTTGATTACATGACGGGAAGGCTTAAAAAGACTGATAACACAATTGGAATCCATCTTTATAACGGCTCCTGGACAAACGGATCAAAGTCAGCACTCAGTAAGCTTAAGAGTAGACTTAAGTGCACCGGGCTTGGAATGTATATGATGAGAATAAGGTATACAGGAGCAAAGAAGCTCACCTTCATCATGAGAAACCTCCTTAATAAGGCAAGGCTTCTTTTAAAGAGACTACTCGGAAATAAGGGAGTTAAGGCAAGGGGCAGTATTTACCTTTCGGCGGGCACAAGGCTTCGCCTTAACCGTGAGAGTAGCTTTGAGATGGGAAAAGACATCGAAAGCGACGGCAGCGTAAACATTGTTACGGGCTTTAAGGGAAAGCTCAAGGTCGGCGACAGGGTATATTTTAATAACGGAACCGAAATCAGCTGCCTTGGAAGCATAAGCATAGGAGATGATTCGCTTTTTGGCTTTGGAACGAGGATCATTGACAATAATCACATCTTCGGGATTAACGGTGTGAGCCGCAAATGCAGGGCGGGAAAAATCGAAATCGGAAAAAACTGCTGGATTGGTTCAAATGTCTGTATCCTGAAGGGAGCAAAAATCGGTGACAACTGCGTCATAGGCGCAGGCTGCATAATTAATGGTGAGATACCAGCAAATACACTTGTAAGGCAGCAGAATAACCTCGTTATGGAGGAGATTTTAGACAGGGAGATTTAACAGGGCTTGGAGATTAAGGTTTCAATAATAATACCTGTATATAATGTTGAAAATTACCTTGGGCGGTGTATGGATTCAGTAGTGTCACAGGACATGGGTGACCTTGAGGTAATCCTTACGGATGACGGAAGCACTGATGGAAGTGGCGCACTCTGCGATATGTATGCTGAGAAATATGGTTTTGTATCGGCATATCATAAGCCAAACGGGGGTCTTTCAGATGCAAGAAACTTTGGCCTTCAAAGGTCAACAGGAGAGTATGTGCTTTTCCTCGACAGCGATGACTTCCTGACACCTGATGCGCTTTCAGCACTTTACTCTGAGACAACAAAGGAAAAGCCCGATGTTGTAATAGGCCATTGCAACGAGCTTAAAAAGACAGCCGCAATGGAACGCTTTGAAAATGTCGTAAGGGAAAACCTCGAATACCACAGGGTCTACAGCGGAAAGGAATACCTCGAGAGGTGTCTTATGAACGGGGCACTGAGGGTCGAGGCCTGGAGAAGCCTTTACAGAAGGGAATTCCTCCTCTCAAACAACCTCGAGTTTAAGAAGGGAATCACCCACGAGGATGAGGAATTCACACCACGTGTTTTATTAAAGGCAGAGAAGGTAATATTAAGCGACAAGGCTTTTTATAATTATGACAATACGAGAACAGGCTCGATTATGAACTCGTCCTCAATATCGGATAAAAAGGCAAAGGACATATATTTCATTTTAGAGGAGCTTGAAAAAATCTACAAAGAGGTGCCTGAAAGGAAGCTAAGGAGGCTGCTCCTTGATGACATCACATGGAAATACCTCGACTGCTACAAAAGGTATAGAGGCGTATATGTACCTGATGGGCTAAAGAGGATAGAGCTTGTAGGAATGGCCCATAAGCCAAAAAGAATCATAAAGGCACTGGCCTTTGCGATATCACCGGCTCTTTACATAAGGGTCTTTGGAAAAAAGTGATTGTTCCAGATAGCATTTAAGCTGCTGAGTTAATAAAAAGAATAAACAGGGGGATGTCTCCCTCCATATCATACGGAGCGTATATGGATAACAAAAACACTAAAAAGAAAAGAATGAACCCAAGGACAAGAAGAACAATAGTAAATGTTCTTATGCTTCTCATTCTCGTGCTTGGCTTTGCGGGTCTTGTGTGGGCTGATGCAGCCTATAATGACTCAAATTTCGAATGTGATTTTTACAGGGTCAAGACAAAGACGGCAGAGGAGAGGGTAAGACTCGTATTTCTTACGGATGTGCATCTTAAGCAGTATGGAAATGACAATGCCGCACTCATTAATAACGTAAGAAAGCTTTCGCCTGACCTCATAATCCTCGGAGGAGACCTTGTTCTAAGTGAATCGGCTGAGTATTCTGGAATGCTTTCGATGTGTACCCAGCTTTCGAATATTGCCCCCGTTTACGGAGTGCTCGGAAACCATGAGAATGTAAGGATTTATTACCATTCAGATGCGGCACTTCCCGATAAATTCATTGAGGCGGGAGTTAAGCTTCTTCGCAACCAGTACGAAACCATCGTTGTGAAGGATATGAAGATAGACATTGTTGGAATAGATTCCTCATCGAATAATTTCGAACTTTACGGCGCAAAGGAATTCATGGACGGCTACAATGCAGCTGATACAGGAAGCTACAAGATTGTAATCGCACATGAGCCAAAGGTATTTGACATCCTTACAGCCTACGGATATGACTTCGATTTCGGAATGGCAGGCCATGTACACGGCGGAATCATAAGAGTACCGATGTTCGGAGGTCTTTATTCCGTAGAGGAGGGATGGCTTCCAAAGTATGATTCGGGTATTTATACACTTGATAACGGTGCTTCGCTTCTTGTAAGCCGCGGACTTGGAAATTCGACAAGGGTTCCAAGACTCAATAACGTACCGGAGCTCTCAGTGGTTGACCTTTATTAACCTTTTCTGATACTGAAAGGATTCTTTTATGAAAACAATTGTTGACAATGCAAAAAAAGCCATACGCTTCTTTTTGAACAACAAATTCCGTGTCACATGTGTATTCCTTGCACTTGCGGCCGTATTAATGATGTACAATTACCTCATCAACAGCTCACATTATACGGCAACCCTTTCACTTAATTATTCAGAGGCTGCACAGGGACTTAACCCTAACGGAACAAGATTCAATTCCTATGAAATAATGTCAAATGAAGTACTTGAGGATGCCATAAGGCTTTCAGGTCTTCAGGGACAGATAACGGCTGACGAGCTGGCTGAATACTTAAGCGTAAGCCCCGTGGATACAGGAAATGCAGCAGGTGACGACGAGTATTTCAGTACAACATATACAATTTATTTTGAACCAGACTTCACAAAGCTCGGTACGGTTGACAGCATTTACATCCTTAAGAACATATGCTTTGCCTACCGTGATTACTACATGAACAAATATGGCGACAACAGGTCGCTTCTTAAGTCCTGCATCTCAGAGGATAAGGACAAGGAGCCATATATCAGAATCAATGAGATAGAGACTGTTGTTAACCAGATAAAGAGATATCTTAATTCAAGGTTAAAGGAAAACAAGACCTTTGTTGATCCTGAAACAGGCTACAGCTTTAAGGAGATTGAGAAGGAGCTTGCAAACCTCGAAAATTATGACATCCCGAACACAAGGGCCTTCATAATCGAGGAGGGTGTTGCCAAGAACAGGAGAATATTCAGGCAGACTCTTCAGTATAAGAATAAGATTGAAACAATCGCAAGGGACAGACACCTTGGAAGATATAACGCTGACCTTGGCGGAATCGCAAAATATGAGGCTGCAATGTCTTCAGTGGTTATGATCCCGACAAAGGACTGGACAAATGATTTCTACATGTCGAGAACAAGAACCGGCATGGACTTTATGGCAAAGAGCGCCGATTATGAGGCAGATGAGGTTGCCTCATACAATAAGGAAATCATCAATACCCAGTATGTCATTGACAGGGTACAGATAATGAGAAGCACCCAGGAGGATCTTGAGAGGGCGCAGGAGATGATAGCAACACTCGAGGCATCCGTAAACAGCCTCTGTGCAAGATTCTCAATTCTTGATAAGGCATACATCGAGTATAAGACAAAGAATTACCTCGATTTCATTTTCAATTACAAGTCCTTCCTTGAGAAGATTGACATTTTGAATGTTGCTCTCTGGATGTTCGGATTTGCAGCGCTCTGGTTCATCCTTATGATGATATTACCTGGCAGAAAGGAGACAGTGGAAAATGAAGAAATTTGATGTTTTCAGATATCTCAGAACCTTCGGTCTTCTGATTGCGGTATTCGTTCTTCTTGGTGTGGCAGCAGTATTCCTTTATGTAAGGGAAAACCAGCAGTACACTGCAAATGTGTCAATCAAATACACAAACCGTGAAATTGAGGAGGGAATGGCTCCCGACGGATCAAAGCTTGACCCGAACGAGATTTATTCAACCCCCGTAATTTCAAATGCAATGACGCTTCTTGATTCAAAGGGACCCCTTAACATCATTAGGTCAAAGTGTTCTGTAACGGCGGTTATTCCCGAGGACCAGATGACAATCACAAATGCACTTCTTGACAAGGGTGAGGAGAGTACATACTTCCCGGATACATATGTTGTAAGCCTCGTGGTTGACGAGTCATACGGACCAATGTATGCAAGAAGGGTTCTTGAGGCAATCATGCAGAGCTACTGCTCATACTATACTGAAAAGTATGTTGAAAGGGCTCTTTCACTTACACCGTCAACAAACCTTATCGCAAACGGCTATGAGTATTACCAAAGTATCGACATCCTTTCGGATGATACGGATACAATGATAGATTATCTCAGCTCAAAGAAGGATGATTATCCGTCGTTCAGGTCTTCAAAGTACGGATATTGCTTTGCGGATGTCTATGACAAATACATTGAGCTTAGAAACTTCTACATTCCGGAGCTTTACTGCACTGTTCTTTCAGGACCGCAGATTAAGGACGGAAACATTCTGAGGGAGTTCCTCCAGAACGAGATTTCCAATTCACTTAATGATGAGGAAAACAACAAAAAGAAAAAGGAGCTCATCGAGACACTCATCAATGATTTTGTTGAAAGAAACAGGGACATTGTAGGTGGAACAATCGAGGGAGCAGATGATTATACAAGGGGCGTATTAAGCCTTATTGAGGAATACGACGGAAGCGCAAAGCTTTCAACATACGATGACCTTATTCTTAAGCTCGTTGAAATCGAAAAGGCAATCTCAGATGACCAGATTGACCGTGCATTCACACAGGAGGTCCAGAAGGCCTTTGGTGAAATCGGAAGCGGTTCAAGCGGTTCACCTGCTGAGCATGCAAAAGTCGAGAAGATGATTACCGATTACGAGAACGAGCTCCTCGGGCTTTATGAGATAGTAAACGACATGAGCATCGAGCTTAACTCGACACTTGGAAGCAAGTATCTCAAGATGCTCGGTACCGTTCACGTATACCAGTCAATCAATGCAAAGCTTTATGTATTACTGGCATTCGCACTTTTCATGCTTGTAGGCATCGGTGCGGCAATCGTTCTCGGAAGACTTGGCGACTTCATTTATTACCTTGTATCAATTGACAAGAAGACAAAGCTTCCTAACCGTGAGAGAATCAACGAATACATCGATGTACTCGCAAAGAAGCTGTTGCCAGAGGATTACAGCATCATAGCCTTCTCGCTTGAAAACCTCAACGAGACCTCGAGAAAGTACGGCTACCAGAGCGGTGATACACTTATAGGAGATTTCTCAGCAATCATTAAGCTTATCGAGGAGGATGGCTTTGTCGGATATAACGGATCGGGTCTTTTCCTTGCCTTCATTGAAAACTGCAGGAATGATAAGGCAGCCGCAATAGTCGAGGTTATTGACGGACAGATAATCGAGTACAACGCATCGGGACTTAAGCATCCGATAGTCTACAAGAGTTCTATTGCAAATACATCATCGGATAAGGAATACAGGGTAAGAGACCTTCTGAGAAAGGCAATCGTTGGCCTTAGGAATGCAAGAAGAAATGACGCGACTGAGGAAAAGCAGGCTGAGGCTGTAGCTACTCCGGTGGAAGAGTCAAAGGCACCTGTTAATGAGGGTGAGAATAATTCAAATGTACAGGCAAACGACGGAGTCGTTTCTACTGATACTCAGGAGAAAGCACCTGTAGGGACTTCTACTGTATTCATAATGGAAGCAGGTGTTCCGAAGAGGGAAAATCAGGAAGCAGAGACTCCGAATGAGAACGAACAGGAAGCCGAGGCTCCAAAGGAGATACCGCAGGAGACTGAGGACGAGAAGGAAGAACCCGCAAATGTAGATTCTTCTGACAAAGAGATACCAGGTATAGAGACACCGACTACAGAGCCTTCTGAGACAGAGAACGCAGCTTTGCCGGCAGGGGAGAATCCGGATTCGGAGCCGGAAGCAGCTCCCGAAGAGGAAGGTGGCACACCAGGAAACGAGCCCGACGAAGAAGCTGCTGCAATGACAGCAGAGGAAGACAAAAAAGAAGCAGCTGACGAAGAGAAAAAATGATTATGAATGAGCGAATATTCAGATACCTGAGTGAAAAGACAGGCAGCAGGGGACTTTCCCTTGTTGCATCTTACGGTATACGCTTTTGCATGGATACGGCACTTACACTTACGGCACTTTTTGCCGGAAGGATGAAGCCTGCCGAGGGAGCAAGGGAATTGGTTGAGGGCTTATGTAAAAAGCCCGAAGCCTCAGGGGTATTCGCTCCATTACAGCCTGGGAATAAGGATATCGATCTTTCTGTCATCGTGCCCGCTTATAACGCAGGAAAGTATATTGCGCAGTGTATCGATAGCATCCTTAACCAGAAAACAGCCTACAGGCTTGAGGTTATTGCGGTTAACGACGATTCCACGGATGATACCCTCGAAATCCTCAAAGGGTATGGGGACAGAATCAGGGTAATTGATTTTAAGGACGGTCACTGCGCCGCAAGGTCAAGAAACAAGGGACTTCTTTATGCAACGGGAAAATATGTGATGTTTGTCGATGCAGATGACACACTTACCGAAGACTGCGTAGAGAAGCTTTTAAACGAGGCATATAAAAAGGATGCCGATGTTGTACAGGGAAGCTGGAGATACCTTTATGAGGACGGAAGCCTTGGAGGCACACAGGTTTACCGTGATGTCACATATACAGGAAAGGACCGACAGTCGTGCTTTGACCTTCCCGGTATGCCATGGGGCAAGGTATTTAAGAGGGAGCTCTTTTCCAATGTAAGATTCCCTGAAAACTATAAGGCTTTTGAGGATACGATAGTACAATTTGCGATTTTTAGAAAAGCTTCTGTTATAACCTCAATAAGTGACGTTATTTACTGCTGGAGAAAGACCACAACAGGAATTACGGCCACATCACAGAATACATCAAGGGCATTCCAAAGCTACTGGATAGTGGAGGAGATGATTGATGCAAATGACAATGTATGGAAGCTGCCAAGGGATAAGGAATTCATGTATTGCCTCGCGTCACAGCTTTCAAACTACTGCTATGTGAATGTAAGGGGACTTGACGAGGAAAAGAAGAGGGCAGTATTCACGCTCTGCCGTGAGCTTTATGAAAAGAATGCGGACGATGAACTTATAAAGGAAATCCCGTTCTTTGCAGGAAAGGGAGCCTATGCCCTTAAGACAGGCAAGTTCGCACTATGGAAGCTGCAGGGTGAGCTTTCAAGATTTTTAAGATAATAATGACGTGTTGTTGCCCGGTGAAAAGGTAGAGAAGCCAGGCAACCGCGAGTATGTTTTAAAAGCAAATTGCCTCGATATTGAAAATAAAGAAAATTACAGGAGAAGCTACGGAAAATATGGTCAGAATTTTGCATTCGGTAAGTGTAATGAACAGGGCTGGAATTGAAACGATGCTCATGAATTATTACAGGCATATGGACAGGACTAAGGTTCAGTTCGATTTTCTGACAAGCCGTAACGAAGACGGTGATTATGATGAGGAGATTAAGGAACTCGGTGGAAGAATTTTCAGAAGCCCTTCCCTTAATCCTCTTTTTTATCCCCGCTATATAGCCTTCATGCAGAGGCTCTTTAAGGATAATCCCGAAATAAAAATCCTTCATGCCCATAACGAGGGCATGGCTCTTTATTCACTTAACGGGGCAAAGAAGTACGGAATCAAGAACCGTATAGCGCATGCACACAACACAAAGATTGTAATGGATTACAAGTGGGCCCTTAAGGTTTTCTGCAAGCAGTTTCTGCGCTTTAGTGCAAACCACCTCTGGGGCTGTGGACGCGATGCCGGCATATACTTCTTTGGAAGGAAGGCATGGAATGAAAAGGGCATGATAATGCATAACGCAATTGAGCCCTCTAAGTTTAAATATAATCCAGAATACAGAACTAAAATCAGGGAAGCATATGGCATCGGTGATGAAACACTCATCGGAATGGTTGGTAGGTTCAATACACAGAAAAACCATGTGAGGATGCTCGACATATTTGAGGCATACCTTAAGCTTGATAATACGGCGAAGCTTGTATTTATCGGTGAGGGAAACCTTGAGGATGAAATTAAGGAAAAGGCAGGGGAAAAGGGAATTGATGGTAACATCATATTTGCAGGGCTTCAGAGCAATGTGAATGAATGGTACCAGGCAATGGATGTTTTTGTAATGCCTTCACTTTTTGAGGGTCTTCCGGTAGTTGGAATCGAGGCGCAGGCGGCTGGACTTCCATGCGTATTCTCAAAGAGCATTACGGATGAAATCGTTTTGAGTAGTGACTCTGTAAGGGTGGAGCTTAGCGAAACAGACGATACATGGGCAGATGTTCTTTTTAAGGCAGCCCACAGGGAAAACGACAGGTCAAACGGAGTTAAGATAATAGCCGATGCAGGCTATGACATAAATATCGAGGCAAAAAAAATCGAGGCCATCTATCTTGAGATGGCAGGAGAGTAAGAGGCTTAATGCAGGAAAAAGCCGGGTAAGCCGGGGAAAACGGAAAACCTGTAACCCTGGAAACCAGGAGTGTGGGGAAGTGTTAAGTCAGGGAGAAGTAAGTTTAATGGCAAATTTAAAGGATAAAAAAGTATTAATGAATATTGCGACCAATGTTCTTTATGAACTGGTCGTATTGCTTTTTGGCCTTATATTGCCAAGACTTTACCTTGTTAACTTCGGCTCCGAGGTTAACGGCCTCGACAGCACAATTAAAAACATCTTTGGATATCTCGGACTTTTAGAGGTTGGCATAGGTCTTGCATCACAGTATGCACTCTATGGACCCGCGTCAAGAAATGACCAGAAATCAATGAGTGAGATTCTTGTTGCGACAAGAAACTTCTACCTAAGGTCAGGCGTTTTCTATACGCTTATAACGATAGCCTTTGCAACGGTATATCCGATTATCATTAAAACAACGCTTCCATATTTCACGGTATTCATGCTCATCATGCTTTATGGCATACCGGGCATCATACTGTTTTTACTGCGTGGAAAATATACGGTATTTTTAGAGGTAATGGGTAAGCAGTACATACTTACAACGCTTACAATGATTACCTTTGTGTTCTCAAACATCCTGAGGCTTATTTTCCTCATTTTCTCATCAAATCTCATACTTATCCAGGCAACCTACTGCCTGCCGTCGATAATCCAGATAATTATTGTTATCTTCTATGTTAAGAAGAAATACCCATGGATTGACTGGAAGGCGAAGCCTGACAAGGAGGCTCTTTCACAGAAGGATTCCGTCCTTGTGCACCAGATAAGCAGCTGCGTATTCGGAAATACCGATGCGATTATCATATCCGTAATAAACGGAATGAACTACGTAAGCGTGTATGCCGTATTCAGTCTTTTCTTCAAATACATCCAGAAGATAATAGCGGCATTTACAAAGAGCTTTACGTTTAAGCTCGGTCATTCCTTCCAGAGTGACAGGGATGAATTCAACAGGTATTTCTCGCTCTACGAGACTGTTTACTATGCGCTTTTGTTTATGGTATTTACGCTTGTGACAGCATTCCTTTATCCGGTAATAAAGCTCTATACGGCGGGAGTTTCTGATGCGGCAATTTATGACAGCACGTTTCTTCTTGTGATGTTTTCAATAACCAACCTCATAGAGGCAATTGAGACACCGCTTAACCAGCTTGTCGGTGTATCGGGAATCTTCTCAGATACAAAAAAGTATGCAGTATGGGGAATGGTCATTAACCTTGCAGTTACACTTCTCACGGCTCCGTGGCTTGGTATCGCAGGATGTCTTACGGGAACGATTGTCGCAATGGTTTACAGGCTTGCGTGCCTCTTTAGGTATACCTGCAAAAATGTAAGAAGCATTTCGACATGGAGTATTTACAGGAAGCTCCTTGTAAATGCGCTTTTGTATGCCGCGGTTGTGATTTTATTTATGAACTTTAAATGTGAGGCAAGAAGCTATTTCTACGTAGCTTTTAAGGCCATACTTAATGCACTTTGGATCTGCCCGCTCTTTGTTTTGGTGAATGTCATGATTGACAGGGAGAGTGCAGCGGCTCTATTTGCATCAATAAAAAAGATTTTTGTTAAAGCAGGGTGAACAGGAGAGTAACGCATGCCTAAATTTTCAATAATAATACCTGTTTACAACATGGAAAAATATCTCATGAGGGCACTCATGTCCATAAAGGAGGAGACCTTTACGGATTATGAGGTGCTTATCGTGGATGATGGCTCAACTGACAAAAGCCCTCAGATGATTGACGAGTTCGCGGCGAAGGATGAAAGGTTCATACCTGTTCATAAGCCTAACGGTGGTGTAGCTAGTGCAAGAAACATGGGACTTGACAGGGCAAGTGGAGAATACATCCTCTTTGTCGATCCCGATGACAAAATAGAAAAGGGTGCGTTGACGGTACTTGGCGAGGGAATTGATAAGCATAGTCCGGGACTAATAATATTTGGAACATATAACGATTACCTGGATGAAAGCCTCAACACAGTTGCCTCAACAACGAGTATTCCCTCCTTCCCGGGCTTTTATGATGAGAGCCCCTGCAGGAGGTACTTTTCAGAAATCGTCTGCTCATACCTTGTGACAAGCAAATGCTTTAAGAGGGAGCTTATTGAAGGGTATAAAACAAGGTTCAGGGATTTAAGCCTCGGAGAGGACGGAATGTTCTTTGCTGACTTCTATGAGAATGAGCCTGAAAGCATGCTTGTGATAGATAAGGCTCTATACCATGTCACAATCGCAAGAAGGAATTCACTCAGTAATTCGTATCACCCGGAACGCTTTGACCAGGCCTTTATATTAAGTAAAAAGGCACGTGAAATCATTAATAAATGGGGACTTAATGAAAGCCCTGAGCATGTTCGTTCAGTTGATTATGCAACTGTCCGTGACGTTCAGATGCTTATAAAGAACCTTAGTCTTTCACCTGAGGACACGGGTTCATGTGTAAGAAGATTAAGGAACTGTCTTAATGACAGGGAGGTTTTGGAAACAATCAAAAGGACCCCGGCGTCTCTGATGGGAAGCAGAAATGACAGGATTAAGCTCATGCTTCTTAAAATGAAGCTTTACGCACCTGTTGTAATGCTTGCAAGGCTTAATAGAAAAAGATAAACCACAGCACCAGTAAAAACGGAAAAGCCGGAAGGTGGTGCCTGTGTCAGTTTGTGAAAGGATTTTGTTTATGATACATAAACTTAATAGAATATGCTGCTATTTAAAGGAGATGATACTTAAAATCCTTTTTACCGTGCTTGGCTTTTTTGCACGTCTTTTCTGTAAGCCCTATAGGGACCTATGGCTTATCATGGAGAGGGGAAATGACGCAAGGGATAACGGCTACTGGTTCTTTAGGTACCTTCGTGAGGAGCATCCAGAAATAAACTGTGCATATGTAATAACGGATGACAGTATAGACAGGGAAAGGGTTTCTTCGATAGGAAGAACCATAACATATAAAAGCCCTGAGCATTACCTCGCATATTACAGTGCAAAATATCTTTTGAGTACACATGTACAGCCCTGCGCACCAGATCTTATTCTTCATTACCACCTTGCAAAGTATGGCATAAGGCCAGGCGGCAAGGAGGTTTTCCTGCAGCATGGAATCATTAAGGATGAAATGCAGTGGCTTTGGAGAAAAAACCTTCATGTTGACATGTTCGTATGCGGTGCAAAGCCTGAGTACGACTATATAAAAAAGGTTTACGGCCATCCGGAGGGAGTTGTCAGATATACGGGACTTTGCCGTTTTGATAACCTCATTAAGGCAGGAGAGCCTGATAAGATGATCCTTGTCATGCCAACCTGGAGGGGCTCGGGTTACCCGTCGGGAAGCGATTTTGTAAATACCGCTTACTATAAGAGCTTTCAGGGCCTTTTAAACAGCAGGGTACTTGACGGAAAGCT
>JAUNDA010000092.1 GCA_030526295.1 Eubacteriales bacterium | reverse complement strand
CTCCTAAGCGAAAGGTCGTGCGTTCGAATCGCATCGGGAACGTAACACAAGGGCAGACCCATCACGGGCCTGCCTTTTTCATTGAATAGTTTTGATAATGTACACTGCCATGTACATTCCTTTTGATATCATATACCTGTAAAAAGAAATGAGAACTGATTTGGAGGAAAAGGTTATGGTATCAAGTGAGAATAAAAAGGCCATCGAAAAGATGGAAAACAGGAAAAAGGATGAACAGAAGCTTAAAAGTATCAGTGTTTTGGAATTATCAGGTCAGGACTATGAATTAACACTTTCTTTGCTGAGAAATGAAAATAATGAGCTTAAGTACCGCCTTGAATTGGAATTCTTTAAGGGCTTGAGACTGTTAGTTGACTATAATGAGGAAATTACTTTGGATGACCTGGTTGAAACATATATTTCCCTTGGTGATTTCCTGAATAACAGACTTGAACAAGACCTCTGGGTTGGTTGGGGAAGGATGGCCCTTGTTCTTATGAAGGGGGATTATTTAGAAAAAATCTTTAATGTAGTGGTTGGCTTATATGAAGAGGACCCACAGGGGGAGCATGACATATACGAGAATCATATCCAGCTTGCCTTTGATTTGGATGATTTAAGAGAGTTTAAAGCCTTTTTGAAGAGAGCATATGAGAGCATATGTGATATTTATGACACGGAGTAATGATAGTAATGGAGAAAAAAAGTGATGGTATTGTACAATCATGTGTACATTAATGCCTCATTCAAGATATAATGATTACATCTTATAAAGATTGGTGAGGTTGTTATGTACATTCTTGGTGACAGGCAGATGCTTGATCTTATGATACTTGAGATTTTGAGGGAATACTCAGACGAGAACCACCGTCTGACGCAGCAGCAGATTATCAGATATTTGAAGGCAAACTATGATGTCGAATGTGACAGGCGAACGGTAAAAAGCTACGTCGAAAAGCTCCAAAACATGGAAACGGATCTCGGAATAAAGGTCCATATCGATGACGGCAGGCGCGGCTATTACATTGACAGCTTCTTTAATGACGCCGAGCTTAGGATGCTTATCGATTCGGTTTTATGCTCCAAAAATCTCACAGCGGAGCAGTCCGGGAAGATTATTGCGAAGCTTAAGAACCTTGGCAATAAATACTTCTCCCCAATGGTGAGTCATGTGCATAATCTATCCAGGATGCATAAGGGTAAAAGCTCTGAGCTTATAGAAGTGGTTAGTTGTCTGAATGATGCCATTAGCAGGGGGCGTAAGGTATCCTTTAACTATAATTCATACGATGTGGGTTTTGAACTAAAGCCCAGGCGCCGCGAGAAGTATATCGTGAACCCATACCAGATGGCCGTTGCAAATGGCTTTTATTACCTGATAGGAAACCTTGATAAGTATGATGACATCTCCCACTACAGAATAGATAAAATCACCAACATCAGGGTCCTCGAGGATGAGCCGGTTAAACCGATGAACCTTGTTAAGGGACTTGAGCACGGACTTAATCTGCCTAAGCACATGGCTGAGCATATCTACATGTATAGCGGCGGAACGGTCAATGCTCAAATCGATGTTCCTTTAGATATGATGAACGAGCTTGTGGACTGGTTTGGAACAGACTTCCAGATTATGTCAAAGAAGAAGGAGAGGATGGTTATAAGAGTCACCTGTAACCGCCAGGCACTCATTTACTGGTCGCTCCAGTATGGCCCGTTTGCAGAGGTGCTTTCCCCGGATTCGCTTCGTGATGAAATCAAGGCAGAAATCGAAAAGATGCATGAAAAGTATCAGAGGTAACAGGCGGAAGATGGAAAAGGGTAAGTCAGACATTGGAAAGGGAGGTGTGTTATGAAACAAAAATATCCTGTTGTAACACTTTGTGGAAGCACAAGGTTTAAGGATGAATTTCTTAAAGCCCAAAAGGAACTGACTTTACAGGGGATGATTGTGATTTCAGTAGGACTGTTTGGTCATTCCGGTGACAATGAAGTCTGGGAAAACATGAACGAAGACACTAGAACTAAAACCAAACTTATGCTGGATGACATGCATAAATCAAAAATTGATATGGCTGATGAAATCTTTGTTGTTAATCCCAACGGATATATAGGTGAAAGCACATGGTCAGAGATATGCTATGCAGGGATGACTGATAAGCCCATCAATGCCATCTGCCCAATCGATACACTTGAAATCGATAAGAGGGTTAATGAGCATATCAGGAGAGCTGAAGAGCTTGCATGGCAGCAGCAGGACGATGTCATTCATCGCCAGCCTTATATCAATGAGGATGCATTAACGTATTTTATTCATAAAAGGGAAAAAATACTTGATCCATGGCTTTGTGAGGATGAGAGAATGTGTGCAGGATCGGATTTCCCGCATCATGGCAATGTTCATACAGGGTTTGACCCATTTAAAATATATGGAAAAGAAAAAATGGCCCGTTTCGTTGAAGACATATTAATGAGGCATTGAGATATGGAAAATTTTGCAGATAGGCAGGAATTACTTCAAGAGGTAGAGTTTTATTGCTCAGAAATAGGAATCGAATATCCTGACGGATATCCGGATAATATAAGCAATGAAGAATTACAAAAGTTTGTATCGACCTGGAGCGAGTATGACCCACTTCCGGAACTAAACTAACAGTAATTTATTGTAAAACATAACGGCGGTTAACGTCACTTCTAAGCGAAAGGTCGTGCGATCGAATCGCATCGGGAACGTAACACAAGGGCAGACCCATCATGGGCCTGCCTTTTTTAGTTCGAGGGCAAAAAGCAAAAAGATAGAAATGTCTGCCACATTGATTTTCCCATGTCTTTTGGTATAATTATTATGGTTAATTATGCAAAAATGCATTGATGCTTTGTTGCATGAGTATGAAATTGGAGAGTCGTTGTAATACATTAAATCAAACATTCACAAGGAAGCTTTAAATCATATGAATTCTAATCACTGCTTAAACATGGCTAATGGCATAGATAATCGCAGGAGGCAGACACCTCTTGGAGTTTCAGGTGTCCAAAATGACGAAGCACCCCTTAAACAGCGAAGTGTACTTAAATCCGACTTTGGACATAGTAGATTTGTAGGCCGCAGTCTTTCCCTTCTTTTAAGTATCATTTTCATACTGGCAATGTTTTGCCCGTTTACGTCAATGGCAGTCGAGAGACATGTTGTCCGTCTTGGCTATTATGAGAGGCCGGGGTTTATGGAGGGCATTGGCGATGACGTGAGAAAGAGCGGATATGCATATGACTATCTGCAGCGTATTTCTGATTATACCGGATGGAAGCTTGAGTATGTCTATGCGGAGAAAGATGAGCTTTACTCCATGATGAACAGAAATGAGATAGATCTCATTGCCTGTATGGCAGGGGGCGAAATTAACCCGGTGCAGATGGAGTATTCAGCTTTGCCAATTGCCGGTGAAAACTGCAACATATATAAACTGAGCACGGATACTGCTACCAAGCCAGGCTTTGTGGCGAGCTTTATCGGCAAGCGTATCGGAGTTGTGAAGGATTCTGCCGATGAGGCCTATCTCAAGCAATTTCTTACTAATAATATTGTATCCTGTGAGGTCGTCAGGTTTAACACCTCTGCGGAACTAAAAGATGCCGTTTATGGTGGCAAGGTGGATGTGTTTGTTGCCAAGGATACATATGTTAGCGGATTACCGGGAATCACTGTCTGCATGAATATCGGATATGATGACCTTTACATTGGCGTGGCTCCAGGTAAGCTTACACTTCTTCGTGAACTCAATGAGGCGGATGCACAGCTTCGTACAGACGACCCGCACTTTCTTGAGCAGCTTTTTACAAAGTACTTCCAGAATGATTCGGTAAGCCTGAATCAGACGGATAAGGAAAAAGCATGGCTTCAGGTACATGATGAACTTACCATCGGATATTTAAGCGATTATCTTCCATTCAGTGGAACCGATGAAAACAAGGAAGTAACAGGACTTCTTAAGGACTATATTGAAAATCTAAAGAAACAGCCGGAGCTTGAGGGACTAAGTATCAGGGCCATACCATATGAGAGCATGCAAGAGGCATATGCTGCATTGCAGTCAGGCGAGGTAAAGGTCGTTTTCCCCACATTCCGTGATATATGGTATGCGGACCTAAATAATCTTCGTGAAAGTACAACTGTTTTTTCGCAGACAGTCGACCTTATATTTAACAGTGAATATTCAGAGGCTGTATTGGATAGCATCGCCATCAGTACAAATGGTTCGGTGGTAGAAGGCTATATAAACCAATATTTTCCAAATAGCAAAATTGTCATGTATGACACATGGGAGGATTGTCTGGACGCGGTGAAACGGGGAGAGGTAACTTCCACACTCATGAGCCGCTATAAGTCATCACAATACCTGCAGCAGCCTGCTTACAGGGGACTTCGTTCAGCAGGTGTTCCTAAATCATGTGCGCTTGCATTTGCAGTCAGGTCTACGGATGTTGAACTTCTTGCGCTTATTAACCGTGGTATCAGGCTGATGGGTACGGAGGAGATTGACAATTCGGTAAACCGCTACATCTATTATGACTTTGACTATTCACTGAGTGGATTTCTTGCAGCAAATATAGAGATGACAATTGTATGTGCCATCGTATTTGTTCTGATGCTTATTCTGGTATTTGCCAAGTACATTGGCAACATGAAAAAGAACGAACGAAGGATGCAGAAGGTTCAGGATGATCTAAGTGAAGCAAAGGATCAGCTTACTGACGCACTTGAACGAGCTGATTTTGCCAGCCAGTCAAAGACGAAATTCCTCTTTAACATGTCACATGACATCCGAACACCGATGAATGCGATTCTCGGATTTGCTGATCTTCTCGAAAAGCATGACGATGACCCGGAAAAGCGCCGCCAGTACACAAGGAACATCAGGACAGCGGGTGGATATCTTCTTGACCTTATTAACGAAGTGCTTGAAATGGCCCGCATTGAAAGCGGAAAGATTATCCTTAATGAAGAGCAGGGAGATTACTTGAGCATGCTCGACGCTGTTGAGATAGTACTAAGCGATGCCTGTGAACGAAAGGAGCATACACTCACAAAGAATGTAAACATCTCACATCCGAATCTTTTCTTTGACTTTACAAAGGAAAGAACCATCTTCTTTAATGTCATGAGTAATGCCATCAAGTATACACCGGAAGGCGGCAGGATAGACATTACAGTAATGGAACTGCCGGGCGAAGACGAGGACAATGTAATAATTGAGAGCATTATTAGCGACAACGGTATTGGAATGACTGAAGATTTTCTTCCGCACATTTTCGACAGCTTTTCACGTGAAAAGACAGCGACCGAAAGTCAGGTTATTGGAACCGGACTTGGCATGGGCATTGTTAAAAGCTATGTTGACCTTATGGGTGGAAGCATTAACGTTGAAAGTAAACTTGGAGTTGGCACTACCATTACGTTACGTATTCCGCACAGAATCGCACATGATTTTGTAACTGAGCGTACGAATGAGGAGGTATCTTTTGACATTCTCAAGGGAAGTAAGGTACTTCTTGCCGAGGACAATGAGCTTAACAGGGAGATTGCATGTGAAATCCTTAGAGAGGTTGGAATCGAGGTGCGTACCGCCTCTGACGGAGTTGAGTGCGTATCCATTCTTACTGAAGAGCCTACAGGAACATTTGATTTTGTATTAATGGACATCCAGATGCCGAACATGGATGGACTTAAGGCTACTGAAACCATCAGGATGCTTGGAGATCCTGAAAAGGCATGCATTCCGATAATTGCCATGACGGCAAATGTATTTGATACTGACAAGTCAAGTGCCTATGCGGCGGGTATGGACGGATTTACAGGAAAACCGATTCAGATTAATGAACTTATGGCAGAACTTACACGGGTATTGCATAAGAAAAACAGATAAAGGAGCATTGTATGAAAAGAATTATTGCCATCATGATAAGCCTCACATTGTTGCTTTCACTTTGTGCGTGCACTAATAATCTTAAGGATAAACCAGAACAGCAGTTGACTGAGACTGTTAATGAGACAGTAGCTAATAATGATACTGAAGTGAAAGAGGAGGTACCCGCACAGGTACGTACCGACCTCAGGATTTATTCGGATCTTGAACCAGATACACTCGACCAGGATGTTTCTGTTTCAACTTCCATTCTTTTCAGGAATCTCTATTCCAATCTGTACCGCATCAATTCAAACAACAGTATTGTGCCTGAGCTTGCGGAGACTTACACAGTAAATGAAGACTTTACGGAGTATACATTTACAATCAGGACCGACATGCTTTTTTCAGATGGCACACCGATAACAGCACAGGATGTCAAGTTTACATATGAGCGCGCGATGGCAGCAGACAACGATTACTTTATCGGAATTGAAAGCGTTGAGGCTCCAGATGACAAAACTGTCATCATCAAACTTCTGGAGCCAAACAACAGCTTCCTTTCAGACATGACTGGTGAGCATATGGCTGTTATGAGCAGGGCTGCCGTTGAGGGTGGAATGGATGTAGCAAACTGTCCGAACATTACAAGCGGCGCTTACTATGTTGACAGCTGGGATAAGGAAAACCACATCATTCACTTAAAGGGAAATCCATATTTCAACGGAACAGGTCCGGACATAACGGACGTTACTATTTATTACAAGCTCGAAGAATCAATTTATGAGGCGCTCAGAAACGGTACCATTGATTATGCCACAAACATTGGAAATGACTCCGAAGACATTCCATACCTTCGAGTGGCAGAGGGAATTGACCTTATACCATATGATAACTGCAGTTGGAATTTTATTTCACTTAACCAGTTGCACCCGCAGTTTGCTGATGACAACGTACGTAGTGCCATTGTCAGTGCGCTTGATGTTAACTACATTATTAGTGCCGCGCTCAGCGGACAGGGTACTCCAGCGCCACTTATGATTATGCCTGCCATCGCTGGATATCTTCCGGGATTTGACGACTCGCCTTATGATGTAAAGAAGGCAAGGGAATACATGGCTGCTTCTAATTATCCGGATGGATTTAAGATGAAGCTGGAGATAGCAGATGTTTCAGGTGCGGCAATTGCAGAGGCCGTAAAGACACTGCTTAAGGAAATCAAAATTGACGTTGAAATCGTTGAAGAAGACGGAAACACTCTTGTGGACAATGCCCTTACAGGTAATTACGAGGCAGTATTTTTAAGCTACTCGATGTATTCGGGACATGTTTCGCACGCCATCCCGCTCTTTAGTAACGGCGAGCTGCACATTTCCAATGGCGATGATACAGAGATTGGCGATTTATTACAGAAGAGTCTTGCTGTAAACGAAAAGGAAAGGGATCGTCTTCTTTCAGAGGCTTACACCATGATGCGTGAAAAGTGGTCATACATCGGCCTCTACTGGATTACAGTCCATGATGCAAAGGTTGAAAAGCTTAAACTGCGTGAGCCGATTACAAGCGAGAGGTACATTCTTTCAAACATGTACTGGGAGCAGTAACCAGGCACAGTAACCAGG
>JAUNDA010000091.1:7054-7596 GCA_030526295.1 Eubacteriales bacterium | reverse complement strand
AACACTTTACTCACAGTATTCCACAGACCCGAAGGTCTTTACTGAGCCTGCAAAATCAGTTGATTCATCTGAGGCAAGGCCCGGTGATATCCTTACCTACACTGTAAAGCATACCATGGGGACATTTTACAAGACAGCAATGACTGTTTACAGCAGGTTTGAGATAACAGATGAAATACCGGAAGAGCTTGAATATGTAAGTGCCGTCCTCACTAACGGCAGCGGAACTGATATCACCGGACAGGGAACACTGACCTACGACGAGAGTACGAGAACTTTGAAATTTGTAATGGGAGATACCTGGAGAAAAAATATTTCAAACTACAATGGTCAGATTCTTAAGTTTACAGTGACAACGAAGGTAAAGGACTTCGAGGGGTATGAGGCGACTGCCGAGAACAAGGCGACGCTTTCGTATGAGAACAATCTGTCGGTGGATACCAATCTTGTGACCACCACCCTTACAAAGCCATATATGGTGCAGATAGTAAAGAGCATTCCTGACACGCAGGACCAGACCGGAGACGGCCACGGAAATCCAA
>JAUNDA010000091.1:5746-7044 GCA_030526295.1 Eubacteriales bacterium | reverse complement strand
ATTCATCTTTAAGATAACGGGAGAAGGTAGCGGCAAAGTCTGGTATAAAAGTGTCACCTTCGGAGATGAGGCTGTATCAGAAGGCTGGAGCTTCTCAAAGGAAAACGGCAGATGGGTTGCAAGGACAGCCGTAGAGGAATTCCCCGATGACACCTACAGCGTAGAAGAAATATCTGTCAGCAGGTTCAAACTCACCGGCTCTGACATCTACAGGTCAGGAAACTTTAAAAGGTTCACCTTCGAAAACGAAAAGGATAACTGGGGGTACTTTAGTCACAAATCTGTCGTAATCAATACCCTGAAAGGAGGTTTATTTGATGCATGGAAGTAAAACAAAATCAATTAAATGGCTGCTACTGCTGGCAGTCTTTTTTATTGCCATGAGTTTTACAGCTCGCCCTGCCTTTGCAGCACCCTCTGATTTTGAGGATCTCACAGGTGAGGGAAAAAGCGGAAAGGTTAAGATATCCGTCACCTCTTATCAGGAAAAGGACGGAGATCTTGTCCGGGTGCCTGAGCTTGTAAGGATCCGGGCGGGAGATGAAACTTCCTATATCCCTGTCATAACAAACGAAGGAAGCGAGTGCAGCTTAAGGCTCAGGGTGTATGCAAAGACAGAAAATCAGGACATTAACATATTGAAATACTGCTACGGCTGGGAAGACAACTGGATAAAGAAGGACGGATGGTTCTACTACAGAAAGCCCTTTGAGAAAAATGAAAGCGTTGAAATATGCAAAGGCTTTTACTTTCCGGACGAGTGGCAGTGGAGAGTCTGCAATGTAATGGGCATAACAGTTGACGCTGAAGCTGTTGCAGATGAGCCTGAAAATATCGGAATCGTCAAGACAGGAGATGAAACGGATATAGAGCTTTTGCTACTCATACTCGGAGCGAGCTTACTTATAGTACTAATAACAGGGAGGAAAAGAAATGCTGATAAGGATATATAAGGCGGTGCAGACGCTGCTTCTCATAGTAGTGGTGACCATCATTGCCGCCCTTTTTTCTGTGATCGTGTTCCTTGACATGAATCCATATGTAATAGTCTCAGGCTCAATGGAGCCTGAGCTTCCCGTTGGAAGCCTCTGCTTTATCGACTGCCAGCAAAAGGAGCCTGAGGCAGGCGACATAATCTCATACAAGGCGGGAGACTCAGTTATAACCCACAGAGTTATAGAGGTAACTGACGAAGGCTATGTTACAAAGGGAGATGCAAACGATTCGAAGGATCCGGGGGCAGTAAAGCCGAAGCAGGTATTCGGAACCTATGTCTTTAACATCCCAAAAGCAGGATA
>JAUNDA010000091.1:0-5736 GCA_030526295.1 Eubacteriales bacterium | reverse complement strand
GAATTGTTCTTACCATAACCTTTGTTATATGCTTCGGCCTTCTTGGAAGGCTTCTTGAAAACAGAAGAGAATAAGGAAAAAGAAACATAAGACAGACGTTAGTATGACGGCCGGACTTCTCCGGCACTTTTTAATTTGGAGGAAAAAACATGTACACATTCAGAGGAAACATCGCCGAGAAGTTCGGCATCAATGCAGCCGTTGTTGCGGAATATCTTTACGCAGGGGAAAGAGAACTTGAGTATATGGAGCTTGCAGACAGAACCTGGTACCGCTGCTCCCTAAAGACAATGACAATCGATAACCCGTATCTTTCAGTCGACATGGCGAAAAGAGCGGTAGGAAAGCTGCGGGACGGAGGAATCATCAGATCAGAGAAGCTTTCAAAGAGCGGATACGATCACACAAACTGGTACTGCTTTACAGAGTACGGAGAAAACCTGATGGAGGGAGGTGCTTACAATGACTGACAAAAAATACAGGACAAGGCTTTGCCCTGAAAACTGCAATTACAGAAACAGGCTTGTGCCCTACTGCGGCTACTGCCTTTACAAAATATTAAAAGAAATGGAGGAAGATGAAAATGCCAATAGAAAAAACGAAACTGAACATACTGAACAGAGTGATTGATTCTGGTGCCGACACGGAGAAGAAGATCACGGCGCTAGACATTCACGAGATGCTGGAGATACCAAACATCAAGACCCCGGAGCTAAAGATAATTCTTGATCTTCAGGATGCCATAAAGAAGCGTGAGACCATAGCATTTCTTGCAGAAGCAAAGGCGGAAAGTGATGAAATTGATAAGCCTGAAGGAAGTGACGGCACATATTCTGCAGCTGCAGGTACGGAAGATATTGAGGAAGAAAATGCGCAGGATAACAGGGAAGATAAGGAAAGCGAGGTGCAAAGCTATGGCAGATTCCGTTTCTAAAGAGATGACAGCAGAAGAGCTTAGAGACTTTATTGAGACAATGCCTGAGGGCACAGTAGTATCGATTGAGGTAAAGGTGGTGCTTGAAGATGGCTAAACATGCAGAAAACAGAATTGATGTTGTTAATGTGCGGCTTGTAAAAGAGCCTGCCCTTTACAGTGCAGAGCCCATAAAGACACCTGAGGATGTATTAAGAGTTGTTGCAGATGAGCTTAAAAGCTACGACAGGGAGGTCTTTGCGATAATAAATCTTAAGTCAAACGGGCAGATAATTAACCTTAATGTCTGCAGCATCGGAACGCTTAATGCTTCCCTTGTTTCACCGAGAGAAATAATGAAGGCGGCAATACTAAGCAATGCATCAGCATTTATTGCTGTCCACAATCACCTTTCAGGAAACTGCAGCCCCTCTTCTGAAGACATCGAAACGACAAAGAGGCTCGCAGAATGCGGCGAGATACTTGATATCCGCATGCTGGATCACATAATTGTTGCAGGAGAAACAGGCAAAATGCTCAGCATGAAAGCAGAGGGCAGCATGCCTGATATCAGGAAAAAGGACTGGGAGAGGTAATAAAGGCACCGTCAAGGTGCCGTACATTATATCGCTTTATCTTGAAGAAGAGATACAAACATGGTAAACTGGTAAGGTAACCATAGTGTTTGGCGATGAGCTGGAACTGCACAGGCTGCAGAGCCGGCTATTGTACTATTAAGTGAAACTTCATCCGAAAAGACATCTCGACATGAAAATACGATAACTCAAAATGAAACGAGGGAAGAAAATGAAAAAGAGAAGATTATTAAGCATAGTGCTTTCACTGTGCATGGTGCTGGCACTGATGCCGCAGATGGTGTTTGCGGATGAAACTGCCACATACGACCTGTGGCAGGTAGGTAATAAGATCTACTATGCTGAGACAGGTACATGTACAGATTTCACTACCGCGGAGGGCTGTACTGAGTTACCTCAAGGTGATCATACTTATGCTTATAAATTGCCTTACAGCGGTACTTATGTTCTGAAAACAGATATTACCATGACAGAATCAAAGCGACAAATTCACATCAGTACATCAGACATCACGCTGGATCTGAATGGCAAAGTGATGACGAAGTATAGTGGAGACCGATATATTTTAGGAATTAAAGCTAATAATGCTACCATTCAGGACAGCAATGGTGTAGGCACAATTAACGGGAAAATTGATATTGAAGGTATTAATAGCTCACTCACTCTGAACAGTGGCACAATAGAGGAAATCTCTTGTTCTGGTGGGACATTATACGCTGATGGCGGGACAGTAAGTAAAGCAGATACCAATGCCAACAACGGAACAATCACCCAACACACCGGCACGGCAGGAACCACATTCACAGGTAATGTAAGTAATGGTGGTTCTCAGTGCGGTACCATCAGCGGCGGTATTTTCTATGGGGAAGTGTACAATGGTGGTAATCGTGATCGAACATCTACCATCAGCAACGGTGTTTTCTATGGCAAAGTGTTCAATTATATATCCGGTAATATCACTGGTGGTGAGTTCTACGGAGAGGTTGAGAACACAGAAACTATCACTGGCGGTGTGTTCTATGACAAGGTACTTAACAAAAGTGGAACCGACTACATTGCCAACATCAGCGGAGGTGTATTCTACGGTGGCATTGTGGAGCAGGGCGGCAATATTAACGGGCAGTATCACACGGTCAGTTTTGACCTGAACGGCGGCGACGGCTCCATTCCGGAACAGTATTTCGTTGGCACTGATGAGGCACAGGCTCTTGAACCTGCCGATCCAACTAAGGAAGGGTATGATTTCACTGGATGGTACATGGACAAAGAACTCACGAAGCTGTACGATTTTGGCAGTAATGTTACTGGAGATTTAAACCTATATGCAGGATTCGAACTGCCTACTTTGACAGTTCCATTCACCACAACGGTAATTAAAGAGGAAGGCAGCCTTGAGCCGCCGAGGGATACAACTTTTAACCTTGAGGTTGTAGACTCTCATGGAAATGAACTCTCCTGCGATAATGTGAAAATCACAGCTGAATCTGTTACCACAAACGGCGCAGGAAGTTATGACGGGAAGATAGCTTTTACAGGAAAAGACTATGAGATTTTGAGAATGTTTGCAAACGAGAAATTTGTGTTTGTTAAGCAGGCTGAAGGAGATTACCCAAACTGGAAAGTTGACGATACGGTATGGTGTCTATCCCATAGCAGTGCTGCCGAATTAAGCGAAGATGAAACAGAACCTTCACCTATTGTTATTTCCAAAGCAACTGTTGAGGAGTCGGAGAACGGCATATTCTACAACATAAATGAAGATGAGGGAACTTTTGATAATATCAGCTTCACAAACAAATATAACAAACAGGAAGAAAATCCTGCAGCTTCTGAAAGCACAACAAACGGAGACTCAGACAATGCCGATAAGAATGCAAAGACCGGAGACAATACAAACCTTGCTCTTTGGCTTGCACTGATGCTTCTTTCAGGCGCTGGAATAACTGGAGTGACTGCTTTAGCAAGAAGAAAAAGAACAAATGAATAAATTAGAGGCTTATAATATCTCGACAATTTGAACAATTACTACATACCCCGAGCAATACGGCTCGGGGTTTTATATTGTTCAGAAAGAGAGGTACAAATTATGAACAACGAAAGAATCAGTTACAAAGTTATTGCTAATGTAGGCACACTTGCCAAGTATCAGAGCGGCTGGAGCAAAGAGGTCAATATCGTTTCCTGGAACGAAGGACCTGCCAAGCTTGACATCAGAGACTGGAGTGCGGATCATGAGAAAATGTCACGCGGCATCACCCTTAATGCTGATGAAGTGCAAAGGCTAATTGACTCAATTCAGAGCCGTGATGCCATTGCAATGCTGAGAGACATGGCAAGACCCCCAAGAACAAACAGCTATGAACGCTAGGAGGTGGACATCATCTATTACACAAGAGAAGAAATCGAAAGGGCAAGAGAGATGGATCTTCTCACATATCTGAGACTATATGAGCCTGAAAACCTTGTTCACGTTGGTGCTAACGTCTACTCCACACGTGAACATGACAGCCTTAAAATCTCAAACGGCAAGTGGATGTGGTGGTCTCGCGAGTTTGGCGGAGCATCGGCCCTTGACTACCTGATAAAAGTAAAAGGCAAATCTTTTCAGGATGCCATGGCAATACTGACCGGAAGGAAGGAGAATACACCTTCCTCTTTTTCTTTTTCGGGAAGTAAAAAGAAGCCAAGCAGACTGCTTTTGCCTGAAAAAAGTGAAAGCGTAAGAGAGATAACAGCGTATCTGTCAAAGCGCGGAATAGCACGAAACATCATCGAAATACTGATTGAGGACGGGCTTTTGTATGAAGCCCTTCCTCAGCACAGCTGCGTTTTTGTTGGAAAAGACACAAAAGGCATCCCAAGATATGCAGCATATAGAGCATGCACCGATGAAAGAATCCTCGGCGAAGCTGCAGGAAGCGACAAATCATATCCCTTCAGAATCGAAGCACCGGACAGCCCGGTGCTTCATCTTTTTGAGGGAGCGATTGACCTTCTGTCATATGCGACCGTTAGACAGCGTCATAGCCTTAAGTGGAACGAGGAAAATCTTCTTTCAATGGGCGGCATTTCCGTATCAAAGACAGGCAGAATACCCATTGCCATTAAGCGATTCTTAGAGGAAAACGCCCATATTGATACCGTTCACATTCACTTTGATAAAGATTCTCCGGGATTAAGTGCAGCGGAATCACTAAAGAATGCCCTTGACTTAAGGTATCAGATAACCCTTTCTCCCCCGCCCTACGGCAAAGACTATAACGACTATCTGTTAAAACTAATTGAAGAAGACAGCTATTATCGGAGGTAAACGATGGAAACAATTAACGTAATTTATGTGGAGCCGGGCAAACTAGCCAGGACAATTGAAATAAAAGACGAACTTTCCGAGATGCAAAACCTTGTGGGAGGACTCATAGAAGAATATATGCCCTTTGCAGATGATGTGGCAATAATCTGCAATGACGAGGGAAAAATGAACGGAATGCCACTCAACAGAGCAATATATTTAGAAGACGGACAGATGGCTGATATAATCGCCGGTCCGTTTTTTATTGCCTATGCACCTGTCGAAAGCGAGAAATTTCTCTCAATGCCCAAGGAACTTGAAGAAAAATATACCGAGAAATTCAGACAGCCCGAGCAGTTTTTCAAAACACCTGCAGGGATAAGGGCAGTAAAGTATGAACCCGAGACAGGCCCGGAGCGCAGACAGGAAGCAAGGTAGCGATGTCATATGCATCGCAATCTTGTCCTAGCAAGCATCGCCCAAATCATCCTCCACGGATGGATGGGCATTTTTATTTAGGGGATACTCCCCTAACACCCCACAAGGCTTACGCCGATGTAAGAAAGGAGAACTAATTTTTATGAAGAGAACTATTAAGAAGCAGGTATGGATGAACAAGGCAGAAGCCCAGGACCTGCAGAAGAAAGCAAAGAAAGCCTGCATGACTGAGGCAAGACTCATCAGAATGCTGCTTGAAGGATATAACCCGCCGGTTGCTCCTGATGATCGATTCTATGATGCAATGGACGAAATGAGAAAGGCATCCGAAAGACTCGAGGGCTTTGCAAAAGCAGCAGCAAGTGATGCAGACAAGGAGAAGTTTCACAATGCAGCATGCGAGCTTCTTCGAATTCAGAACGAGCTTGAAAAGAAATTTCTTCTGCCCCGGGAGAGTGATTTCAAATGGCAGTAACGAAGATATGGCGCATCAAAGGAAG
>JAUNDA010000090.1 GCA_030526295.1 Eubacteriales bacterium | reverse complement strand
AGGTCCATTGCAGGCTCCGTTATCTTCATTCCGCCGGCAATGTTTACATATGCGTCAAATGCGTAGCACTTGAGGCCTCCGCGCTTCTCAAGAACCGCAAGCAGAAGGTTTAACCTGTTATAGTCAAAGCCCGTGGCCTGGCGCCTTGGGAGACTGAACTGTGTTTCTGAAACGAGTCCCTGTACCTCTAAAAGCATCGGCCTTGTACCCTCCATAAGGCAGGTTACAACGGCACCGGTTGCCCCGTCAGGTCTTCCGTCAAGCATGTATTCAGATGGGTTTAAAACCTCCTTTAAACCGCTTGAAGCCATTTCAAAGACACCAATCTCATTTGTAGAACCAAACCTGTTCTTGGCGCTTCTAAGGATGCGGTAGCTTCCCTGCTCAGAGGACTCAAAGTAAAGAACTGTATCCACGATATGCTCAAGCACCCTCGGTCCTGCAACCGTTCCCTCCTTTGTCACGTGGCCTACGAGGAATACGGCAACATTCTCCTGCTTTGCGCAGATCATCATTCTCTGTGCACATTCCTTTACCTGTGATACAGAGCCCGCAGCCGCAGCCACGTCGTCACAGTACATTGTCTGTATTGAGTCGATAATGCATAAATCAGGCTTTTCCTGCGAAATAACACCGATTATCGCGTCAATGTCTATAGTTGTGAGGAACTTAAGCTCCTTATCGGTATGACCGACCCTGTTGGCACGAAGCTTTATCTGTGCGAGTGATTCCTCACCTGAAATGTAGAGAACCTTCCTGCCGTCCTCTGCAATCTTAATAGCAGTCTGTAGTAAAAGAGTAGACTTTCCGATTCCCGGATCTCCTCCTACAAGGACAATGCTTCCAGGAACTATTCCGCCTCCAAGCACCCTTGAAAACTCACCATAGCCTGTATCGATTCTGTTTTCCTCCTCGGCCCTTATGTCATCAAGCTTAAGAGGCTTTAAATCACGGTATGCTGAAGCATTTCCAACTGATTTTGTGGCACGCGGGGCCTTAGGAGCCTCAGAGAAGGTGTTCCAGGACTTACATCCCGGACACTGTCCCATCCACTTCTTTGACTCGTATCCGCACTCAGTGCAGAAATAGCTCTCAGTTGATTTTGTCTTTGACTGCATTATTTCCTTCTTCTCTTTGCTGTCTTAAATATGAGCTTCTTGTTTTCGTCGGCACTAATGATAATCTTGTCGCCTGACTTAACTGTGCCGTCAAGGATTTCCTCTGCAAGCTTATCCTCAACCCTTGTCTGAAGCACCCTCTTAAGCGGTCTTGCACCGTACTTCGGGTCATAGCCCTCGTTAATGAGCACTGCCTTTGCCTCGTCTGAAATGGTAAAGGAAATACCCATCTCGCTTACGGCACGCTTAAGGATGTCTGCAAGCAGAAGGTCAATGATCTTGCCCATGTTATCCTTTGTGAGCTGGTGGAATACTATGATTTCATCGAGTCTGTTAAGGAACTCAGGTTTAAAGGACATCTTGACCTCTTCCATTACCTTGTCCTTCATGTCATTGTATTCCCTCTCGGTGTCATCCTCGGATGCGAATCCAAGATGCCTTGGTGTGAGGATGTTCTGGGCACCTGCATTAGAGGTCATGATGATGATTGTATTCTTAAAGTCGACCTTTCTTCCCTGTGAATCGGTAATGTGGCCGTCGTCAAGCACCTGAAGAAGAATGTTGAATACATCCGGGTGTGCCTTCTCTATCTCGTCAAAAAGAACTACCGAGTACGGGTTTCTCCTGATCTTTTCTGAAAGCTGTCCGCCCTCCTCAAAGCCAACATATCCTGGAGGTGATCCAACAAGACGAGAAACCGAATGCTTCTCCATGAACTCAGTCATGTCGATTCTTACGAGTGCATTTTCTGAGCCGAATACCGCCTCTGCAAGTGCCTTTGTAAGCTCGGTCTTACCTACGCCTGTAGGTCCGAGGAACATGAAGCTTCCGATAGGACGCTTCGGGTCCTTGATTCCGACCCTTCCCCTCTTAATAGCCTTTGCAATGGCTGTTACAGCCTCGTCCTGGCTTACGATTCTCTCGTGGAGGATTCCCTCAAGGTTTCTGATTCTCTCAGCCTCCTTTTCGGTAAGCCTTGAAACAGGAATCTTTGTCCAGCTGCTTACTACATCGGCAATGTCAGGCTCACCTACAACGAGGTTGCCTGAGTTCTTAAGGCTCTCATTTTCCGTTATCATCCTTGTAAGCTTGGCCTTAAGTCTCTTTTCCTTTGCATTAAGCTTTGTAACAAGCGCAAAATCCTCACATAAAAGAGCCTCGTCCTTTTCATGGGCGATTTCCGCAATCTGGTCCTCAAGCTTAGTGCAGTCCTTTGGCTTTACAAAGCCTGAAAGCCTCTTCTTTGAAGCAGCCTCGTCAATAAGGTCAATTGCCTTATCTGGAAGGAATCTGTCATTAATGTATCTTTCGCTTAATGTAACGGCTGCCTTAAGCGCATCGTCGGCGATTTTTACATTGTGGTGTGCCTCGTAGCGCGGACGAAGTCCCTTAAGGATATCAAATGTAGCCTCAGGGGTCGGCTCGTCTACTGTTACAGGCTGGAACCTTCTCTCAAGGGCTGTATCCTTTTCGATGTGCTTTCTATACTCCTCGATGGTTGTTGCACCGATAATCTGCATTTCTCCCCTTGCAAGGGCCGGCTTAAGGATATTTGCGGCATCAAGGGCACCCTCGGCACCTCCTGCGCCGATGATTGTATGGAGCTCGTCAATGAAAAGAAGAACGTTACCGCATGAGGTTACCTCATTGATAATCTTCTTGATTCTTTCCTCAAACTCTCCCCTGTACTTGGTTCCTGCTACCATTCCGCCGATATCAAGTGAAAGGAGGCGCTTACCTGCGATTGAATCAGGCACGTTACCCGCAACTATCATCTGTGCAAGACCCTCGGCAACGGCTGTTTTACCAACACCTGGCTCACCAATAAGACACGGGTTATTCTTTGTCCTTCTTGAAAGGATCTGGATAACACGCATTATCTCATTGTCCCTGCCGATAACGGGGTCCAAAACATCGTTAAATGCTGCCTCTGTAAGGTCCCTTGAATACTGGTCAAGCGTAGGTGTCTCAGACCTTTCCTCCTGGGCATTGTGTGCCATTACAGGGATGTCATCTCCAAGGGATGCAACAACCTCTGCAAAAATCTTTGAATAGTTGGCCTTTAAGGTTCCGAGAATCCTTGAAGCCACGCAGTCCGCCGTCTTTAAAAGACCAACGAGGATGTGCTCTGTTCCGATTGCGTCTGTCTTAAAGCCGTTTGTCTCGATTTCAGCCTGTGCAAGGATAGCCCTTGCACCAGGTGTCGGCATCGGATCGACGCGTCTTTTTCCCGGATTTTCCGGTGATACAAACTTATTAATGAGTTCAAGAACCTTGTCCTCGGTGATTCCGTTTTTACGCAAAGTGAGGGCTGCCACTCCGGTGCCCTCAGCTATTAAACCGTATAGAAGATGTTCGGAACCAATGTGGTCGTGCTTTAAGTCACGTGCCAGCTTTTCCGCAAGTTCAAGAACCTTTACTGCCTTCTGTGTATACTGTTTCATAATTCCAAATCCTCGAATCCGTCAAGCTCCGGCTCCTTCTTTGGCTCCGGTCTTGCAGGTTCGTTTCTCCTGATTACTACTGTTTCATCCCCGGCGCTTTCACGTCTGGGTGCCTTGCGGGCGGTACGTGAGATAACGAGTGTCTCATCGTTTCCGCCTGCGTCGAGGTTATCATATTCATGCTTAAGGATATCGTTGTTGTCACGTCTTCCCGAGCTCTGGTTTCTCTTAAACTCGTTTGAATATGAGCTTAGTCTTGTTGAGAAATAGATAACGAGGATAAGCATGATGAATGCAACAACTGCCACTACACAGATGATGATGAATCTAACCTCTGACTGGTGGAGTGTCTCATTGTACTTTGTCTGAAGCTCGTTAAACTCTGTAAGAGGAACTGTATCCTCTGCAGCCGCATCAACGAAATATCTCTGGATTGTTCTCTCGACTGTGTCGTATCTGTAGAAGTTGATCTCACCCTGGTCGTTCATACCGTAGATTACGCAGTACTCAGGATTCTCATCAGCTGCCCATACCCAGCCTGTAACCTTTGTTCCGTCGATAGAGATTGTGCCTTCCTTAAAGCCCTCAGGAATTACAACACCCTCAGGAATGTTGTTGAAGACTGTGATTGTCTTGCCCTTTGATGAAAGCTGTACGCCGTCTGCTAGCTCTGTCTGTGAAACGTTAGCGGCTGTTGAGGCCATAACGCTCTCCTCACCGTTGGCATCCTTTGTGACATTGAGGACATACTCCTCGCTTGTTGTTCCGTCCTGTGCGTAAACAGTGATTAAAACCTTGTTTTCGCCCTCCTTAAGGTCTGCATTTCCCTCGATTGAGACTCTTGCATTTGTCTCAGACGGAAGTGCATTGATTGTAAGTGCGTCAACATTAAGTCCGATGTTAATGGCATATTCCTTAACGTCCTTTGAGAACTCAGGAGTGAGCTTTCCAGGATATACCTCGATTGAGCTAAGTGTTGCATCCTTTGATGATGCAGCTGATGCCTTTACGGTTACCTTTGATGAGCCGACGTGGCTTACTGAAATAACCTTTCCGCTTGAATCGTATACCTCATAGGTATCAACAGCGACAACATGTGCGCCTGCCTTGAGAGCCTTAAACTTTAAGGTATACTCTGCCTTTCCTGATCCTGATGATGTTGTGTGGATCTTGATGGCACCTGCTCCGCCGTCTGCGCAGTCACCCGAAACAAACTCAAGTCCGTCTGTTGGGTATTTAAGCGTAATGCTTGTCTTTGAAAGTGCTGCAGCATCCGTGTCAACAGTTACGAGCACGTCAACATTGTTATCTACTGTAACTTCCGGGTCTGAAAAGAAAATTACACCCGAAGAAGCAAATGCCGCAAATGATAAAGCAAGTGTCATTATTAATGTAAATGCGGTTATTTTTATCTTTCTCATAAATTAGTTATTCTCCCGGTCCTTTACCTATTGATACCTGCGATGAGCCGCCTGTATCTGTGGTATTGTTCTGATTCTGGTTATTCTGAGGCTGTGCCTGCTGTGTTTGACTCTCAGCTGGCTGCTGTGTCTGGGCACCAGGTCCCATCATGCTTCCTGGTCCTGTCATGTTGCCAGTGCCCGTCTGTGCTCCAGGTCCCGTAGATGTAGCATTAAATGCAGGAGCATTTTCGCTGTTTTCAGCCCTTCTTGTAACCTTTAATTTATAATCCCTCGAGGTTCCGTTTTCCGCGGTTACCCTGATGGTGATATCATTCTGTCCAACTCCAAGTGCCACTCCGCCTGCGCCCTCAACCCTTGCCTTAGAGTCGATTGCCTGTGCGTAAATGTTGATGCCGCTTACTGATCCGTCAACGATTAAGCTGTACTCAAGCGTATCCATTGAGAAGGATGGTGTAAGTGCATGGCCGTCAACAGTAAGTGAGGCGAGCTTGTAGTTTGGATTTCCAGTGCCTGTTGGAAGCTCGCACGGAGTCTCCGGCATGTTTTTATAAACTGGAATCTTAAATTCTATCCTGCCGTTTTTAATGTCCTGTGTGTATGCGTTCGCAACCTTTGCACCCTCCTGGGCAGCCGCGATTACATTAGACATAAACTGGTGGTTGTATTTGTTGCTTCCCTGGACATTGAACTTCTTTAAATAGAAGGTATCCTGTCCGTCATTTGTATAGTTGGCTCCATATGCGATTGCACCGCCAACGATACCCTTTTCAACCGTATTCCACGGTCTGTTTCCGTTTCCGTATTCTGAAGCGTATTTAAGGCCTGCCTGAACGGCTGTCATTCCGTCATGCTCATAGGCTGCTATGTTATAGAAGTTGTAGTAGCCGTAATACTGTCGGTTCTTACCAGAGATGAGCTCACTTGTTCCGTTTACGCCCTGCTCCTGGATAATCATTGCCGCAAGCACGTATGGGCTTACACCCGACTGCTCGGCTGCCTTCATGATAAGGTCAACGTATGAAACCTCGGAACCGGTACCTGAGTTAAAGCCGACAACCTTAGTCTGAACCTTACCATTATCAGTCCACTGGCCCTCTGAATTAACGGTGTAGCCGTCGATAACCGTATCAGCTGCCATTATGCCATTTGAGTCAAAGTAGTAGCTTTCTGCTATGCCGTCATTATTGCCGTCAAGCCAGTACCAGCCGTTTTTCTTATATGTTCCGTCTGTATCCTTGTAAACCCATTTGCCCTCAAGGTTTGTTTCCCATGCTGCATATGAGCTTATTCCTCCAAAAAGCTTAAATAATGAGAAATTGATTTTTGCAATCACTCCGCCAGGAACGTCAGATACTGATACGCTTCCACCTGAGGAGCTTCCTCCTGGTCCGTTTGACGATCCTGTGCCCGATGTCGATGAGCCAGGTCCTGCAGTTGATGTTCCAGAACCCGAACCTGAGCCCGTAGAGCTTCCGGGGCCATACGATGTGCCGCCTGCGGTAGAACCACCTGGTCCGTAGGTTGAACCTGACATTGTTCCGCCTGGTCCGTTTGCCGCTCCGCCAAGACTTGTTCCAGCACTTCCCTCGAGGAATGTACCCTTAACAAGCTGCATGAGACCTTCCCTTGTCTGCATTGACGGGTTATAGGTCTGAAGCTCAAACTGGAAGATATACGGATCAGTAAGGAAATTTCGCGGGTCAAGGTAATGCTTAATGATTCCCTCAGAAGCCGCTACCCATGTTGCGCCGTCATATCCAGGCCAGTAGTTTGCTGCCCAGTCAAAGCCTCCCTGCTCGGTTGACTTAAAGGATGAAATGGAAGTGTCGGCTACAAGGTTACGGCCTATCTTCGACTCCTCCCTTACAACCTCATTCCAGTCGAGACCTGTGTGCATTGCTGTAAATACCCAGTTAGGATATTTCTGGTGAAGACCGCGAAGTGAGTTCTTATAGCTTTCAGGGAAGCCCTGTGCGCTTAAGTAGCTCTCAAAGTCAAGGTCATTTGCACTGTAGGTTACGTTTTTGTTTACGAAGTCACTTCTTAAGTATCCGTTTGTGTTTCCAACGGTAACACTGTACCAGGTTCTTCCGTCGCTACCAGTACATGAGGAATTAATGTTGACTGCCGTATTTGTTGAAAGCACCTTTACGACACTGTAATTGGTGCCTGGTCCCGAGCGCATGTTTAAACGGTCGGTATTTACAGTACCCGTTTCAGCAACCGCGGTAACACTCATGTAGTTACCAAACGGAGCCAGGACTGTCATCACCGACGTCAGTAAAATGCATATGAATTTCCTGAGACCATACTTTCGCATAATCCTCATTATAAGAATTAATGTACAGTTTGTCCATTGTTTTAGCGAATTAAAAGAGTATTGTAAGAATATGTTTAAATTATCCGTAACTATTAAATAAGTTCAAATGAAATGTCTCAAATTTGCTTCACTTCTGAATAGTTCATGACAAAAACTCATATGTCTTAAAAACAATATGTCTTAAAACCCATATGTCTAAAATTCATATAACTTAAAACCTGTCACGAAAAAAGTCCCCCTGCCTAAGCAGAAGGACCTTTTGTTATAAATTTTAAAGTGGATTAAACCGGATAAGCGCCGTTTGAGCACTTCTTAGGATCAATTCCGTCATCCTGTGTGTTTCTGTACTCAAAGAATTCCTTTGCAACAGCCGGGAAAAGTGCGTATGAAAGCACGTCCTCATCCTGTCTCTTGTATTCCTTGATTTCAGCCTCGTACTT
>JAUNDA010000089.1 GCA_030526295.1 Eubacteriales bacterium | reverse complement strand
TGATGAGCCCTGGTCCTTCTTTTTTTCAGGGCTGTGCTTTTTTCACAGCCCCTTTACTCTCGATTAGATATTTCTTGAAATCACCTGATTTTAGGCTGCCTTCTTTTCCGGAAGCACAAAGATGTAAATAAGCGACACAATGAGAAGAAGGAACGGATAGAACAGGAACGGAAGCACGTCAAAGGCACTTACGTTTGCACCAAGCTCCGTTGCCGCTGAGATTGCCACAAGCATCTGTGCACCATAAGGGATAACTCCCTGGAATACACACGAGAATGTATCGAGGATGCTGGCTGTTTTCCTGTTCGAGATGCCATATTCCTCGCTCATCTCCTTTGCTATCGGGTTAGCCATAACGATGGCAACAGTATTGTTGGCTGTTGCGATATCCATTGTACCTACAAGAAGGCCCATGCCGAGCTGACCGCCCTTTTTGCCCTTAAACACCTTCTTGATTGCAGCAAGAAGCGCATCAAAGCCACCGTTTTCACGAATAAGCGCACAGATTGCCGATACGAAAATGGCAACCATTGTTGTCTCGAACATTCCTGCTACACCGGAACCCATGTTTGAGAGAAGGTCAGTTGCCGCCGTTGCTCCTGTAGCAAGCATGATTACAGCACCTGATGCGATACCGATAAAGAGTACCAGGAATACATTGATACCAACGATGCCACCGACAAGCACAAGCAGATACGGAATTATCTGGACGAGGTTGTACTCATTGACAACAGCTCCGCCCGAATATGATGTAAGGGAAAGCACGATGATGAGAATAAGCGAAACAATTGCTGCAGGAAGTGCTATTCCGAAGTTCTCCCTGAACTTGTCCCTCATCTCACAGTTCTGGCCATTGCAGGCCGCGATTGTTGTATCTGAAATGAATGAAAGATTGTCTCCAAACATAGCTCCACCCATTACCGATCCGATGCAAAGCGGAAGTGAAAAGCCCGATGCATTTGCAACTGCCACAGCAATCGGTGTAATAAGTGTGATTGTTCCTACGGATGTTCCCATCGCAAGCGAAACGAAGCAGCTTACGACAAAAAGAACAGCTACTGAAAACTGTGCTGGAATAATTGAAAGAATAAAGTAGGCTACCGAATTCGCAGATGAACGTCCAACCGTTCCGACAAAGATTCCCGCTGCCATGAAGATAAGTATCATGGTAACTATGTTGGGGTCGCCTACGCCCTTCGCCATTATGGCAATTTTGTCATCTGATTTGCCCTTTGTCTGGAATGATGCCACGATAAGGGCGATTAAGAATATTACTACGATTGGGATGTTATAAAATCCCATTGGGATTTTGAGCACATACTCAAAGAGAATTCCAAGTCCAAGATAGAGAACAAGGAATACAAGAATTGGCAGTAATGCCGCTGGATTGCCTTTTTTCATAATGTTTCCCTCCGACTTTGACGGTCTGACCTGATAAATAGCCGTCTTTTGTGAAACTACTGCACTTTACTTAAGGCGCAAATACGTTTCGTCATTTTTGATAAAATCGGAGATTATTTTACCACAGATTCTATACAATTTGAACCCGTAATTTATCCAAGTGGCTTTTGATTGTTTAAGATAAGAAGTTCGTTGATTTTGTCAATGTCATAGATGTGTTTGAGAATCGCCGATATGATGACGGCGTCCCTCGGGTGTACGGGTCTGAGTCTTGCCATGTCGACGGTTGAAAGCACCCGGCAGGTTTCCTGATAGTCAAGCTCCAGCCCCAGACATAGTCTCAGGATCGTATCCCTTTTATTTGTCCTCTTGTAGCCGTCTATGAGCTTAAAGCCATAGCTTCCTGAAATGTCCGCCTTGTTGAAGACATCAGTCCAAACAAATTTCTTTTTGTCCTTCATTGAATACATGTAGGCGGCAAACGGGTTGTCAAAGGAAAAAATGTCGCTTGCATATTTTCCGATATATTCAGCCGCATTTTCCGGATTCGTTTTTGATAAAACCGACATGCATTCCTCATCAGTATATACCTGATCCATAATAATACCTCCTATGACTATAGGATAGCACTCTCCCGCAATAAAAAAAATCTAAAATATCTTGAAGTATCGCAGCCTTACAGTCGTCTAAGGGCGTGGTCATTTTCCTATTGTATAATGGTGTTTGCGGTGATATAACGATATCTGTTGGAGTACTTATATTCCACAGGGGGGAGTTTTTTTTCAATGCATGCATTACTGCTTGCCATTACCGTTTCATCTGCGGTTTTAGGCAATTCCTTTAAGAATATCTTTTCAAAGCACACTCTTAAGACACAGAGCGATACTCTTTCATTTAATCTTTTCAATAATGCCGTTGCTCTTTTGGTAATCGCACTATTCGGAGGACTCGGCAGGGTTTCGGGCTTTACCATTCTCGTTGCAATCGGAATGGGTGTAATGAACCTTCTTGCAGGTTACTTTTTCACACTTACACTCACCTGCGGACCGATGGCTCTCTCAACGCTCGTTCAGCTTAGCCTGAGCCTTCTCATTTCAGCACTCTGGGGTCCCGTATTCTGGCATGAGTCGATAGCACTTAAGCAGGGAATTGGAATCATAATGATTCTGCTTTCAATGACACTTATATCGAATGCAAGGGTTGAAGGAAACATTTCCTTCAAATGGCTGTTTCTTTGCTTCCTTGCAGGACTTTCAAACTCAACACTCGGACTTTTCCAGAAAATCCTCACAATGTCAGCATATGCTAGTGAGCAGATGGGCTTCCTTTTCTATGCTTTTATCGTAAGTACGGTTGTCAATGCTTTGTGGCTTATCGGCAGGACAAGGGTTAAGAAGGAGGCTGTTACATGCACCTATAAGGGAATGACACTTGTATCCGCTGTCGTTTGTGGTCTCTCCATGGCTGCACAGCACATCATTAACCTCTACCTCGTTGGCGAGCTTCCTACAGTCGTATTCTTCCCGATTTGCACAGGACTCAGAATCCTCCTCATCGCACTTGTGGGAATTGTAATATTTAAAGAAAAGCTGTCTAAAAGACAGCTTATCGGTTTCATTATTGGTTTTTCAGCACTGTTCCTCGTAGCAGGCGTTATCTGATAATCAGTCGCAAAGCTTTTTGTAGACCGCATCGATTTCATCCCTTGTGAGTCCGCACTTATTAATGCACATATTCGTGATGAGTTCCTTTAGCTCATCACGTTTTTTATTTTCAATATCCCTTTCACCTGTTACCTCAATCAGGAAATCGGTAACATGCTGCTTTGCCTGAAAAAGCCATTTCTCGCTTCCCCTCTCAATATGATGGATGTTTTCATACGAAAGCATCGAATCCATTGTAATTTCCTCAAAGCTTGCACCGCAGAGTCCCTCGAGAATTGCACATACCATGCCGGTTCTGTCACGCGCATACCTGCAATGTATGAAGAACGGACCGTCATCCTCGATTATTGCCCTGGCAATCCTTGCAAATTTGTCAAACACATCCCTGCCCTTTGCCGAGAACGGCATCTTGACCGGAACTATTTTCAACTTGGAGTAGTGCGTCTTTTTGTAGCCCGGATACCTCTGTCTTCTCTTCTCATCCTCATCGTCAAGGTTAATGCATGTCCTAACATCAGTTTTAGAAAGAAGCATATCGGATATGAAGTTTCTATTGTCGGTAGGATTAATCGGGCTCATGCCGCGGTAAAGAAAGCCCGGCTTTATATCACCCGCCTTGACGAATCTAAAATTGGCAAACTCCTCGTCACTGTCGTAATCCTGCCTGTTGCCGCTCATGGTAAGACAGCGAAGCGTATATTCCTTAATATATCCAGCCTTCTTATGCATCTCAATGACAACAGGGTCACCGGGAACAATTCCATAAAGGGAAGCAAAATGGTCACCACTATTGATGGTAACGAGCATTCTTCCGTCAAGGGCAATCTCCATAAAGATTATCTCATACGGGTCCACATCCGAATAAGCCGTACCGACAGGTATGGTAAAAAGATAATCGCGGATCCGAAGATCCACGATATCGCCCGGGTCAAAGCCGGCTGCATAAAAATCAGATGCATATAGATCGAGAACTGCCGCATCATAACGACCCAGCTCCGCTACTTTTGAAACAATCATTCTTATCTGTCGTTCTTTCTACCAAACAAAATCACAAGACGAAGCAGCTGTAAAATTGATGAAGCTGCTGCTGCAACATATGTGAGTGCCGCTGCACTGAGCACGGCTCTCGACTTCTTTGCCTCCTCGCCGTCAACGATACCAAGCTCGGTGATTGCCTTCATGGCACGGTTTGATGCATTGTACTCTACAGGAAGAGTCACGAGCTGGAATAAAACCGCAAGTGCAAATGCGATGATACCTATCTGGCAGAGAATGCTTCCCGAACCTCCAAAAAAGATTCCGGCAAGAATCAGATACCATGAAATGTTAGAGCCGATGTTTGCAACCGGAACAAGTGCAGACCTGAACTTAAGTGGTCCATACTCCTCAGCGTCCTGGATGGCATGTCCGCACTCATGTGCCGCAACACCAACTGCCGCAACGGAAGCAACCCCGTAAACATCCTCAGACAGGTTAAGTGTCTTTTTAGTTGGATCGTAATGGTCTGTAAGAGAGCCCTTTACAGGCTGAATCTGTACATCGTAAATGTTGTTGGCGTAAAGAATCTTCTTTGCCGCCTCAGCACCAGTGATTCCGCTCTCATTACGGACATTTTTATATTTTGCATATGTGCCCTTAAGCTTGGTCTGCGCAATAAGCGTAATGATAAGACCGATAATCACAAGAATAAAAGTTGCATCGTAAAACATGTAAGTACCTCCTGTGTATCCGTAAATCCCGCATCTGCGGGTTCTGTTTTAATCCCTAATTTTATATTATAGCATACGAGATGGAAAATCTGTGTATTGATTATAAAATTTTGATTACGATGTACGCGGTGGCCATCCTGCACATAATGCGTGTGGGAGCTTGCTCACAAAAACGCATTAATGTGCGGGGATGGATTGTGCGGCAGCACCACATGAGCATGTAGCGAAGCGAAATGCGAATGTACCACCGCATTTATATTTCACTTTACTCCTGAGGGATTTGAGAGTAAAATCCTAGAGGTTCAAAAAATTTCTGAAAGGAGATGCCGATTCCATAAAACGGAATAACGGCAGCATCATACTCTTTATGAAAAAGGACATTAAGGTAATAGGCCTCGACCTCGACGGAACGCTTCTTACACCCGATAAAAAGCTCTCAAAGGCAAACTATAAAGCACTCCTTGAGGCACACGAAAGGGGCATTGAAATCGTTCCTTCAACAGGCAGGTATTTCTCGGCCATGCCCGAGTGTATAAGAACACTTCCGTTCATTAATTTTTCTATAAACATAAACGGCGCAACCGTTAAAAACATAAGAACCGGAGAGGTTGTATATAAGGCAGAGATTCCTCTTTCGGAGGCTCTCGACATCATGAACTTCCTTCATGACAAACCTGCTCTCTATGACTGCTACATGAATGACCACGGCTGGATTACAGGCTCCTTTAAGGCTTTGGCTGAGCAGTATGTAAAGGACCCCCACTATATCGACATGGTCAAAAACCTCAGGGAATCGGTACCAGAGCTTCGTGCCTTCATAACCGAGCAGGGACGCGACATCCAGAAGATCCAGTTCTTTACATATGACCACGATTTCCAGCAGGAAATGCTCCACCATGGTGCAGAGCTTTTCCCGGACATCATCTGCACCAGCTCCGTAAGGGATGAAAATGTTGAGTTTAACAACATAAAGGCCAACAAGGGAGATGCCCTTGTCGGCCTTGCAAAATATCTTGGTTATGAAGCTGAAAACACAATGTCCTTTGGCGACGGTTCAAACGATGTGCCTATGATTAAGGCAGCCGGTGTCGGTGTGGCCATGGCAAATGCATGTCCCGAGGCAATTGAGGCCGCAGACATCGTTACCCTCTCAAATGCTGAGGATGGTGTGGCAAAGGTTATCCGCGAATACTGCTTACAGTAAAGGCATTGAAACCCTTTCCATATATGTTTCCATGAATTCCTTTCGGGGGCCGTAGAGGCCTCCGGATTTTTTTATCTCCATTTCGAGAACTGCGGTAAGAAGCTGGCAGGTCTGAAGCATTGTCTCCGCAGCACCTGCTGTAAGCTCATTAAGTCGCTTTGCAGCGCCCGATGTGTTTCCACTCTTAATAAGCTCACGCGCCTCCTTTTCGGCATTAATCCTCTGGTCCTCGATTGAAAGCTCCATCTTGTGAAGTGATTCCCTTACTGCGAGTCCAAATCTCTCCTCATCCATTGAAAGAAGGAGGTTAAGCCTTTCCATCGTCCACCAGAGTGATGACGGGTCGTACTTTTCCCCGCCAAGGCTCATGCATACGGGAATCTCCATGTCACGCTTTCCGGGCCTTACCCAGTAGATTGGGATGTAAATGCTTGCGCATGGGATTGACGGGGCATACATGAACTTTAGTCCGAGGTCGCTGTCATATGTCATAAACATCGATGCAGCAGTCTGACAGGAATCGATTTCCGTTGTTAATGCATGCATACAGATGGATACGAAGCCACCATAGCAGGCACCAAACCTCGGAGAGTTGATTTCACCCTCGAAGTGGTCACGGAAAATATATTTAAGCTTATCGGTATTAAGCTTCTCATTATCCTTGGTATACTCGGTTGCAAGCATCTTAAGGCGTCTCATTCTCGGAACAGAGTTACGCTGTCTGTCGGCGCCCTTCGTGACTGCCTTTGCAAAGTTAAGCTTCTCACCCGGTCTAAGCCATCTCTTTTCCTTAATCACAGCCTCGAGGTTTTCTGAACAAAGGTCAAAATCATCACAAATCTGGTAGCAGTTTGAAACCGCCGCAAAATCCTCAAATCTCTTTGCAGCCCACTCCCTGCCTGCAGTCTCCATGAGCCAGATTTCATCACGATCAACCAGGATGAATGAGTTTTCATATCTTCTGTCAAGTGTAGGATGAGCATTGGCATTCTGTCCATGCTCACGAAGAAGCCCTGCGATTACATCAATGGCCTCCCTTGCGGTAGCAGCCTTTTCTAACGCGATTCTGAGCATCATCATTCCAAGCATGCCCTCCTCTGTTTCGGCCGGCATTCTTGAACCCTCAGCCTCGTTTCCAATGAATAGGCCCTTCTCGTTTGCCCCCATCTCAAAGCCGTCCATCCAGTACGGGCGTGAACCGAGAACTGCAAATTTGTCATCGGTTCCCTCGTAGTAGCAAAGCGGCTGCGGCTCACCGAGCGGTCTGTCAGAGTTTTTGGCAAGGATGTTTTCGCCATCCTCAGCTAATGTCTTAAATACAGCAAGTGTATCGCATGAATTCATGATAATGCCTCCAGAAGGGCCCTGCAGCCCTTATTGATATCCTGCCAGGTTGCATCGAAATCGCCTGAATAATACGGGTCAGCCACATCGCGGGTGATTCCCGTATACTCCATCAGAAGGTGAACCTTGTGCTCGGTATCCTCTCCTATGATTCTCCTAAGGTTTCGGAGGTTGTTGGAGTCCATGCACACAAGCAGGTCATACTTATTATAATCGCTTTTATCCATACGGTAAGCCCTTTTTTCACTGCAGTCGATGCCAATGTCATTAAGCATGCGCTTTACAGGCGGGTATACCGGGTTTCCGTATTCCTCGTAGCTTGTGGCAGCCGATGCTATCTCAAACTCATATTCACGTCCCGCCTTCTTTACCATGTCCTTAAACAGGTACTCTGCCAGCGGCGAACGGCAGATGTTGCCGTGGCAGATGAAAAGCACTTTTATCATAATCTCTATA
>JAUNDA010000008.1:15100-45106 GCA_030526295.1 Eubacteriales bacterium | reverse complement strand
ATATGTCGAATGTACTGATATAATAACATAACCTTCGGCTATCGTCAAAAAGGCAGAGAAAGTTAGCACTCGGATATTGACAGTGCTAACAATTTGTGTATAATAGAGTTTGTCCAAAGGATATAAAGCTAAAAATTCATTAGGAGGCTTATAAATATGAAGTTAGTACCATTAGACGACAAGGTAGTTCTTAAGAAGCTCGTTGCTGAAGAGACAACAGCATCAGGAATCGTTCTTACAGGACAGGACAAGGAAAAGCCGGCACAGGGCGAGGTTATCGCTGTAGGTCCTGGCGGAATCGTTGATGGAAAAGAAGTTAAGATGCAGGTTAAGGCTGGCGATAAGGTTGTTTATTCAAAGTATGCCGGAACAGAGGTTGAGATCGAGAAGGAAAAGTATCTCATCGTTAAGCAGTCTGACATTCTTGCAATTATGAAATAAGAGGTGAATTAAAATGGCAAAGGACATTAAGTACGCAGTAGATGCCAGAAAGGCATTAGAGGCAGGCGTTAACAAGCTTGCAAATACAGTTAGAGTTACACTTGGACCAAAAGGAAGAAACGTTGTTCTTGACAAGCAGTTCGGAACACCGCTCATCACTAACGATGGTGTAACAATCGCAAAGGAAATCGAGCTTGAGGATGCATACGAGAACATGGGCGCACAGCTCGTTCGTGAGGTAGCTACAAAGACAAACGATGTTGCCGGTGACGGAACAACAACAGCTACAGTTCTTGCTCAGGCAATGATCAATGAGGGTATGAAGAACCTCGCAGCAGGCGCTAACCCGATCATCATGAGAAAGGGTATGAAGAAGGCTCTTGAGACAGCTCTTGCATCAATCGAGAAGGATGCTGAGGATGTTAACGGCAGAGACCAGATTGCAAGAGTAGCAGCTATTTCAGCTTCTGACGATTCAGTTGGTGAGATGGTAGCTAACGCTATGGAGAAGGTTTCAAAGGACGGCGTTATCACAATCGAAGAGTCTAAGACAATGAAGACAGAGCTTGACCTCGTTGAAGGTATGCAGTTCGACCGCGGATATCTTTCAGCTTACATGTGCACAGACATGGACAAGATGGAAGCTACACTTGATGATCCGTACATTCTCATCACAGACAAGAAGATCACAAACATCCAGGAAATCCTTCCGATTCTTGAGAGCATCGTAAAGATGGGCGCTAAGCTCCTTATCATCGCTGAGGATGTTGAGGGTGAGGCTCTTACAACACTTATCGTTAACTCACTTCGTGGCACATTCAAGGTTGTTGCTGTTAAGGCTCCTGGCTTTGGTGACAGAAGAAAAGAGATGCTTAAGGATATCGCTGTTCTTACAGGCGGTACAGTAGTTTCTGAGGAAATCGGCCTTGAGCTTAAGGATGCTACAATCGTCATGCTCGGACGTGCAAAGAGCTGCAAGTCTTCTAAGGAGACAACAGTTATCGTTGACGGTATGGGCGACAAGAATGCAATCGCAGACAGAGTAGCTCAGATTAAGAGCCAGATGGCTGAGACAACTTCTGATTATGACAGAGAGAAGCTTCAGGAGAGACTTGCTAAGCTTTCAGGCGGCGTAGCTGTTATCAGAGTTGGTGCTGCAACAGAGACAGAGATGAAGGAAGCTAAGCTTCGTATGGAGGATGCTCTCAATGCTACAAGAGCAGCAGTTGAAGAGGGTATCGTAGCAGGTGGCGGAACAGCTTACATCCACGCTACAAAGACAGTTGAGGCTCTCGTTAAGAAGCTTGAGGGCGATGAGAAGACAGGTGCTGTTATTGTTCTTAAGGCTCTTGAGGCTCCGCTTTACAGAATCGCTGAGAACGCAGGACTTGACGGATCAGTTATCGTTTCAAAGGTTAAGGAAGCTAAGAAGGGTATTGGCTTCGACGCTTACAACGAGAAGTATGTTGACATGATCAAGAACGGCATCATCGACCCGGCTAAGGTTACACGTTCAGCACTTGAGAACGCTGTATCAGTTGCTTCAACACTTCTTACAACAGAGGCTTGTGTTGCAAGAATCAAGGAAGCTCCGGCACCACAGATGCAGACTCCTGATATGGGCGGAATGTATTAATCCGTTCGGACTGATTAGAACATTAATAATAATTAAACCACTAAACACGTCATGGAAGCATGGCGTGTTTTTTTGGTTCGATATGTACTTGCTTTAATCTGCGTATATGGAGTGGTGCTAGTTATTAAACATATTGAAAAAGAAGAGTACACAGTTTTTACGTGACAATAAATAATAGTGCATAACAATACATAGCAATACTTAATATAAAAGTGGCTGGAAAAACCAAAATGGTAAATGAAAGAAAAAAAGCGATAAAGAAAAATCAAGAATTTAATATGGGACATAAAATGAGATTATCGTCGCTTATAGAGAGAATTGATTGACAAAATGTATCGCAAATAATACAATCAAATTGACTTAAATTGAATTACCTGAATTGACCGGAGTCTGGTTTATTGGAAATGACGGAGATGAGTCTACGTGATAATGAATAAACCTTTGTGAAATCTACGAGACATGACAAGGAGGAGCGTTATGCGTAGAGGATTTAATGGAATGGTTGCCGGCCTTTTGGTATTTATAATGGCGCTTTGTTCGCCATTAAGCGTGCTGGCAGAAACTGCTGTTGTGCCCGGTACTTTGAAGGGTGGAACAGCTGCAACGTCAAATGAATCCGGCGAAGGAACGGTGGCTACACCATCGAGGATAATGAAACTGGCCAGGTCCACAACCGGAACACTTTACTGGGATGTAAGCTATGATGGCATGCTCACCATCAGTGATACCGAGCAGGAGCATACAACAACCGATTATGGAACCTTTTCCGGTTCAACGGTCTATGATGCGGGTTCGAACAGGTCACCATGGGATTTGCTTGATAATTTCACGAGGATTCAGGTTATCGGAAACGTTGCCCCTACATCCACGGCTTACTGGTTTTATGCCCTGATGAATGTAACCTCGATTGACCTGTCTGGGCTCGATACATCAAACGTAACGAACATGGAGGAAATGTTCTACCGCTGTATCAAGCTTACGACAATTGACTTATCAGGCTTTGACACCTCAAATGCAACAAACATGTCACTGATATTCCACCAGTGTACGGGGCTTACAAGCCTTGACGTAACTGGATTTGACACATCAAAGGCTACCAAAATGAACGGCATGTTTTACGGCTGTGAAAAGCTTACTTCATTAGACGTATCGAACTTTGACACATCGAATGTAACAGACATGCGTGCGATGTTTTATATAACCAGGGCGCTCACTGAGTTAGACTGCTCAAGCTTTGACACGTCAAAGGTAACAGACATGCTTTACATGTTTGCAGATACTGCCCTGGAGACAATCTATGTTTCTGACCTTTGGAATACTGATCAGGTTGCTGACAGTACTGACATGTTTGAATGGTCACCAAATATCGTGGGCGGTGCAGGAACTTCAATAGATTCAACAAAGCTTGACAAGACCTACGCACGTATAGACGGCGGAACGACGTCACCTGGATATTTCACCAGAAGGAATTATTTTACGCTTACATTTAACAGTAACGGTGGCTCAGCAGTTCCAAAGCAGGTTGTAAGGGGTACTGCATTACCGCTTGTGCCGACGGAACCCACAAAGACGGGATATATATTTGACGGATGGTATAAGGACGCTGCATGCACTGAAGACTTTGACTTTACTTCACAGCTAACAGCCAATGCGACTGCTTATGCCAAATGGACGGAAGCGGTAACAGTTACATTTGACCTTAACGGAAGATACCGTGGCCTGACAGCGCCTTCAGATCAGTTACTGGTTCCTGGACAAAAGGTTACCGAGCCTGCGGAAATAACATCATATCAGTATAGGGTTACCGGCTGGTATAAGGAGCCTGAATGCACAACACAGTGGAACTTTGCAAGTGACACGGTGAGCTCTGATATTACCCCTTATGCAAAGTGGTATTCTGATACTCCGGAATATGCAGTTGAACATCATGTGCAGAAGCCTGATAAGTCAGGATATTCCAACTTAGGAACAGATGTCGAAACAGGCACGGTAGGGGCTATGACAAACGCACAGCCAAGAACTGACCTGACTGGATATACGCCAAAGCCCATCACACAGAAGGTTATTACGCCTGATGGATTTACGGTTGTTCAGATTTACTATGACCTGAATACAACACCGCCGACACCTACGACACCTCCGACACCGGCACCTACCGAGGAAGATGATAATGAGGCTCCGGCAGTAGCGGTAACATATTCCCGCAACTGGGAGCAGGCTGCAGACGGTTCATGGAGAATTAGAAAATCAAACGGACAGCTTGTTACAAGCGCATGGCTTTGCGATGACGCTGTTACGACAAACGGAACGAACGTGTGGTATCTCCTTGACGAAAGGGGAAACATGGTAACGGCAGGTCTTGTTCGTGACGCATCTGGAAATTACTACAGCCTTGAGACTGAGCATAACGGATATTACGGCATGCTCAGATTTAAGAACGGCTACTATATTGTTGGCGGAGAGCGTATTTATATCGAGTTTGAGCAGTCTCATAACGGATCATTTGGTGCAATTAAGAATGCAGATGCAATTGCAAGGCTTAGGGATATCTATGGTGTAACAAGCTTCAATATTGGAAATGATTCCTGTACTTACACAAAGACGTTCTAAACATAGTGCATTGAAACATGTGGTTAAACTTGCAAAAACATTAAATGTTCTGAGAATAGTGTAATGTACAGATTCGTTTGTACTTAGTCGTATCTAGACCGTACTGAGTATTGAGTATAATGTACTGACCCGGTTGAACCTATGAGTATATAAAAATTATTTTAAAAACACGTCATGGAAGCATGGCGTGTTTTTATTGTGTAATTGATAAACCGAAAGAATAGTTAAGAAGTATTGATTTACCAACCATTCGGAAATTGAAATAAAAGTATTGATTTGCCAACCATTTTGGAAGATTGATATTGGAATATAAATTTACCAACCATCTTGGAGGAGTGTTATTTGAAATATTCATGTTACAACCACTTTTGAAAAAATGCTTATAAAGGCAAAAAGTACATTAAAATAAAGAAAATGCAGTCTTTTCAATTGACAAGCTCATATAAAAGATAATACAATCACCATTTGGGTGCGTAGACTTTGATGGCTTCAAAACTGTTTAAGACATCAAGCGAAAATCCCGTATAATAAAATGTAAGCATGACAAACCATTGCTAATATGTTACCAGGAGGAAGTTATGCGTAGAGAGATAAAAAGAATCATTGCCGGAATACTCGTTTTCATGATGGCGTTTGGAGCACCGGTGAGTTCGCTGGCAGAAACAGCTGTTTTACCGGATTTAAGCAATCAGGGAACGGCTTTTTCAAATGCTATTAATGGCGGCAGGACTGCAACACCAAGCGTGCCGGGACAGGGAACTGCCACGCCGTCTGATGCAGAGGACCCGGATGCCCTTTACTGGATGATGAAGGAGGGAGAACTCCGAATTTCCAATGATAAGAAATTTATTGATTTCAGTACCTTATATTCAGGTGAGTTTAAAAGAACTGATGTATTTGATGCAGCAGGTAACCCGGCTCCATGGCGTAAGTATTCGGGAGGCATTTTATACGTAAACTATGTCGGCGATGTGGCTCCATATTCTACAGCCTACTGGTTTGCAGGGCTTGACAACATAACACGTGTTTCTCTGTCGAATATGGATGCAACCAATTTGACAGACATGAGTTACATGTTCAGTGGATGTGAATCACTCGTTAACGTTTATATTTCACTCTATAATGCAACAGCTGTAACAGACATGAACCATATGTTTGACGGCTGCAGGTCACTTGTGGTAGCCGATATGTCTTACATTGACACTTCAAATGTAACAGACATGAGCGGCATGTTTAACGGTTGTTCGAAGCTTACAACCATTAAGGTTTCAAGCCGCTGGAATACTGACAGCGTATCTAACAGCACAAACATGTTTAATGGATGTACCAAGCTCATTGGTGAGAGGGGTACGGCCTACAGCGCTTCAAATCTCGATGCAGACTACGCAAAGGTAGACGGCGGTACGGGAGATGAGGGATATCTCACTGGTAAATATGCGACAGTCACCTTTAATAAGAAGGGTGTGGGAGCAGACATTGCAGCACAGAAGGTTCTTTACTATGGCAATGCTACGGCCCCGGCACCTTCTGCTACAGGATATGTTTTTAATGGCTGGTATACCGAGTCTGCATGCACAAACGAGTTTGATTTTGACAATACTATAATAGACGAAAACATAACACTTTACGCTAGCTGGACTGCAAACTCCCATAACGTATCTTATGCTTATTCGGGTACGGTTCCTTCGGGAGCGCCGGCAGCACCGTCGGCCGAGACAAAGACTTACGGAACAAATGTTTCTGTTGCAGTGGCTCCTACACTTGCGGGCTATACCTTCAGTGGCTGGACTACGGCTGATGCGACAGTATCATCAGGAAGCTTCAGTATGCCTGACAATGATGTTTCGTTTACCGGTTCTTGGACAATAAATACGGACACACCATATAAGGTTGAGCATTATAAGCAGAATGTTAATGATGACGGATACACTCTTGTAAGCGCTGACACTGAGAACAAGACTGGAACAACAGGAGAAAACACTGCCGCAGTGGCAAAGACCTATACTGGATTTAATGCTAATGCGTTTAGCCAGGATACCATTAAGGGAGATGGTACAACAGTCATAAGTATTTACTATGACAGATTGACATATACAGTTAACTGGAAGAATGGTGACACTGTTCTTAAGACGGTTTCTGGACTTAGGTATGAGAGTGCGGTTCCGGCCTTTGACGCTGAAGCACCGACGAAGGCTTCAACTGACGAGTATGATTATACATTTAATGGATGGGACAGAACGGACAGCACCGTAACAGGAGACCTTATCTTTAATGCACAGTTTACACCTGTAAAAAGAAGCTACACGGTTACCTTTAATGCTAACGGATTAGGTACGGCACCTTCTGCAAAGAGTGTTCTTTACGGAGAAAAGGTAGAAGAGCCGGTAGCCCCGTCAGTGGCAGGCTACATAGTTACCGGATGGTACAGGGAAGCTGAATGCACTAGTGAATGGGATTTTGCAGCAGACACCATAACAGGTGCAATAACACTTTATGCAAAGTGGGCTCCAGGTACTGACACGCCATATAAGGTTGAGCATTATAAACAGAATTTAAAAGATGACGGCTACACAATTGTAAGTGCCGACACGGAGAATAAGACAGGTACAACAGAGCAGGATACAGAAGCGGTGGCTAAGAGCTATACTGGATTTACTGCAAAGGCCTTTAACCAGGAGTCTATAGAGGCAGACGGTTCAACAGTCATTAGGATTTACTATGACAGAAACCTTTACACTGTCACATGGATGAATGAAAATGAGGTGCTTGAGGTTGATACCGATGTTAAATACGGATCGGTTCCTTCCTATGACGGCGCTGAGCCGACCATGCAGGGAACGGATGATACCGTGTTTATCTTCCTCGGATGGTACCCTGAGATAACCTCTAAGACAATTGTAACTGCAGATATTACATATACTGCTGATTTTGTGGAGGTAAAGGAGGCTGATCCACTCGATGAGGAGGATGAACCTAAGGCAGCACCGCCTGTAACATATTCAAGTTACTGGAGTCTTGGTGACAACGGCCTCTGGACCATAAGGAACCGCAGTGGACAGATTATTAGGAATTCATGGCTTTGTGATGACGCCGTAAGGATTAACGAAAAATCCGTATGGTATCTTCTTGATTCAAACGGAAATCCTGTAACGGCTGGACTCATAAGGGATGCTTCCGGTAATTTCTACAGCTTTGAGACTGAGCATAACGGTTACTATGGCATGCTCAGATTTAAAAACGGTTTCTACAACATAAACGGACAGAGGATTTACATCGAGTTTGAGCAGAGTCATAATGGCTCGTTTGGAGCAATTAAGAATGCTGATGCAATCGCAAGGCTTCAGGATATCTACGGTTTGACAAGCTTTACAATTGGAAATGATTCCTGCACCTACACCGCAAACTTCTAATACATAGTAAATATATATAAATGATAATTATTTTACGGAATTGAGGTTGTAGAATTCTTGACAATATCCTCAGAATTTCTTATGATATAGACGAATTAACAGACTCAAGTGTGACCATATAAAAAAGGTTTTCAAATGAGTTTGTTAAGTTTTGTATTAAATCAATTCTCAATGGAGTTTGTTATGGCAGATAACAGAATGAAAGATAATAAGGACAAAGAGATTTCAAGGGCAATAATCAAGAGACTTCCAAGATACTACAGATACCTTGGAGAGCTTATTGACGAGGGAGTGGAGCATATCTCCAGCTCAGGTCTTGCACACATCATGGGCGTAACGGCGTCACAGATCAGACAGGACCTCAATAACTTCGGCGGCTTCGGACAGCAGGGCTACGGCTACAACGTAAAGAACCTTTACGATGAGGTTGCAAAGATTCTTCACATTGACAGAATCCATAAGATTGTAATCGTTGGTGCCGGAAACCTCGGCCATGCACTTGCCCAGTATGCCAACTTCGAAAGAAGGGGCTTTGACATCGTGGCTCTTTTTGACCGTGACGAGAAGGTTATCGGTACAACAGTAGGCGGAAAGCCTGTCTATGCAATTGACGAGCTTACCAAATTTGTTAATGACAATGAAGTTGAAATTGTAGCTCTTACAATTCCTAAGGAGGCTGCAAGGGAAATCGCAGAAAAGCTTAAGGATACAAACATCAAGGGAATCCTCAACTTTGCCCATACCGACCTCCACGTTTCTGAAAACATTACAGTCGAGAATGTACATCTCACGGATTACATCATGAGACTTTGCTACAAGATGCATGAATGATTTTTCTTGAAATGAGAGAAAAATGGGAGTATAATAGCAAGGTTGATTAAAAACTAAGGAGATTTTTATGTCAGGACATTCAAAATTTGCGAATATCAGAGCAAAAAAAGAAAAGAACGACGCAGCTAAAGGTAAAATTTATACAATGATCGGCCGTGAAATCGCCATCGCCGTAAAGGAAGGCGGAGCTGACCCGGCTAACAACTTCAAGCTTAAGTTCATCATCCAGAAGGCAAAGGCAGCAAACATGCCAAACGAGACAATCGAGAGAGGCATCAAGAAGGCTGCAGGCGGCGGAGACGGAGCAGAGTATTTCCAGCTTCGTTATGAGGGATATGGCCCGGGCGGAGTTGCCATCATTATCGATACACTTACAGACAACAAGAACAGAACTGCAGCTAACGTAAAGAGCGCATTCACAAAGGGACAGGGAGCACTTGGCGCACCTAACTCAGTATCCTTCATGTTTGACAAGAAGGGCCAGTTCATCATCGACAAGGAAGAGTGCGAGATGGACGCAGACGAGCTCATGATGGCTGCTCTTGATGCAGGTGCTGAGGACTTTAAGGATGAGGATGATTCATACGAGATCATCTGTGATCCTGACAGCTTCGATGCAGTAAACGAGGAGCTTTCAAAGCTTGAGCTTCCGATCGTTTCAGCAGAGGTAGCCATGATTCCACAGAACACGGTATCTGTTACTGACGAGGTAATGGTAAAGAACTTAAGACGTACACTCGACGCCCTTGATGATGACGACGATGTACAGCAGTACTACACAAACTGGGAAGAAGAATAATGGCTGTTGACGCAATTGTGGTTGCGGCCACAGTTAATGAATTTAATAACAGGATACTTGGTGCAAGTATTGTTAAAGTAGCTCAACCTGATAAGGACGAGCTACTTTTTACGCTTAAAGTGAACAGAAAGCCGGCCTATCTGCATATGTCGGCTAATCCTTCTATACCGTTTTGCGTGCTTAAGGACGAGGGAGAGCTTTCCCCTGTCAATGCCCCGAGCTTTTGCATGGCACTTCGTAAGCATATCGGTGGTGGCAGAATTACGGCCATTGACCAGGCTGAGGGCCTTGAGAGAATCATAAGGTTTACGATTGAGCATCTTGACGAGATGGGTGACAGAGGCGAAAAGTATCTCTTTGTCGAGCTTATGGGCCGCCACTCAAACATTATCCTCACTAAGCCTGACATGACAATAATCGACTCGATAAGACACGTAAGTGCAGCTACCTCGAGTCTTCGTGAGGTGCTTCCAGGAAGGACCTACTTTATCCCTGAGACTAAGCATACCGGCTTTGGAAGGGCTGTTGACGCTGAGGCTGAATACAGGGGCGGAATCGACAAAATCCTTGAGCTTGTAAGGAATAGGGAATTCGAGCCCTGCATCATCTATGAAAACGAGAGACCTGTCGAGTTTTCGGGAATAAGGCTTAAATCCCTCGAGGGCGGTGACTTTAGGGCAGAGTATTTTGATTCGATGTCAGAGGTGATAAGAAGCTTCTACGAGAGGAAAAACATCGAGAACAGGATAAGGCAGAAATCAGAGGACCTGAGACTAATTCTTAAAAACCTCACTGAGAGAACTGCAAAGAAGCTTGACCTTCAGGAAAGACAGCTTAAAACCTCAGAGGACAGGGAAAAGTACAGAATCTACGGCGAGCTCCTAAATGCCTTCGGCTATTCGCTTAAGGGCGGAGAGAAGAGCTTTACGTGTGAGAATTATTACGATAACAATAATCCTATAACGATTCCGCTTGATGAGAATAAATCTGCCAAGGACAATGCAAAGAAGTTCTTTGACAGGTATCAGAAGCTTAAGCGTACCTCGGAGGCCATGCAGGAGCAGATTGCAGAATCTAAGGCTACGCTTTATACGCTCGAGTCCATCATGCAAAGCCTTTATATGTGCGAAAATGACGCAGACCTTCGTGAGATAAGGAACGAGATGGAGAATGCGGGCTTCCTCAAAAAGAGCCAGGGTAAGGGCAGGATCCGTAAGGAGGAAAAAATGTCCGAGCCGCTTCACTTTGTGTCTTCAGACGGCATTGACATCTATGTCGGAAGAAACAACAGGCAGAACGAGGAGCTTGATTTTAAGGTGGCAGACCCCGATGACTGGTGGTTCCACGCAAAGAAGATCCCAGGAAGCCACGTTATAGTGAGGACAGGAAAGAAGGAGCTTCCCGACAAGACATGCCTTGAGGCTGCTGCACTTGCGGCATATTACTCAAAGGCAGGACATGAAAAGGCTTCAAAGGTCGAGGTGGACTATGTAAAGAGAAGGGAGCTTAAGCGTGTTCCTGGCGCTGCAGAGGGCTTCGTCATCTACCACACAAATTATTCCATAATGATTGAACCGAAGTCTGAGATATGATAAAATAATCTCCAAATTAGGCTTACTGAAAATAAGAGGTTTATTATGCCAGATATATATTCAATGACCGGCTTTGGAAGAGCTGAAAAAGTAACCGATTCATACCGCATTCAGGTAGAAATCAAATCAGTTAACCACAGATACCTGGATCTTTCGATAAAGATGCCGCGTATCTTCAACTGTCACGAGGCCAAGCTTCGCCAGCTCCTTAAGGAATATGAGCAGCGCGGCAAGACTGACATTTACATTCTCTATGAGGACTACAGCGAGGAGGGCCACAAGCTCGTTTATAACGGAACACTCGCCAGGGAGTATTATGAATACCTCACAAAAATGAGCGAGGAGCTTGGTATTAAGAATGAGGTTTCAGCATCCGTTATCGGGCGCTTCCCGGAGGTTTTCCAGATGGCTACAGAGTCAATCGATGACGAGAAGATGTGGGAAATCCTTGAGCCCGTTGCAAGGGAGGCATTTGCAAGATTCGTAGAGGCAAGGGCAGTCGAGGGCGATAAGCTTAGAACCGACCTTATCTCAAAGCTTCTTGAGATGGAGGGCTTTGTTAAGGTTATCGAGGATCTCAGCCCTTCTGTAACTGAGACCTATAGGGCAAAGCTCTATGAAAAGATAAAGGAATCGCTTTCTGACATGAGCCTTACGGCTGATGAGGGAAGAATCGTAACTGAGGTTACAATATATTCCGACAAGGTTTGTACCGACGAGGAAATGGTTAGGCTTAAGAGCCACATTAGCACCATGAAGGATAAGCTCGTTAAGGGCGGAGCATGCGGAAGGGAGCTTGATTTCATCGCACAGGAGATGAACAGGGAGGCTAACACAACCCTTTCAAAGGCAAACAACCTTTCAATAGCTGATACGGCAATCCAGCTTAAGACAATGGTTGAAAAAATCAGGGAGCAGGTACAGAACATTGAATAAGGGACTTCTCATCGTTATTTCAGGCTTTTCGGGAGCCGGAAAGAGCGTTATCACAAAAAAGCTTTTAAGGGAGTATGAGCACTATGCCTACTCGGTATCGGCAACGACAAGAAACCCGAGGGCAGGCGAGGTAGACGGTAAGGACTACTTCTTCATCACAAAGGAAGAGTTTGAAAGAAAAATCGAAAACGGGGAGCTTTTAGAGCATAACAACTATGTAGGCAACTACTACGGCACCCTAAAGTCCTATGTAGAGGATAAGCTTGCCGAGGGTAAGGACGTTATCCTTGAAATCGACGTTAACGGCGGAAGGCAGGTTAAGGCCTCATACCCCGATACTATTTCAATCTTTGTCACAGCTCCTAACGCAAGTGAGCAAAGCCAGAGACTTCGTGGCCGCGGAACAGAGAGCGAGGATGTCATAAGGGCAAGGCTTACAAAGGTAATCGACGAGATTCCTACAGCGCTTACATATGATTACATCGTTGTAAATGACGACCTTGAGAAGACAACAGAGCGTATCAACAGAATAATTCAGGACCAGCATCTTAGAAGCTGTAACCAGAAGGCTTTTCTTGAAGAATTCGAAAAGGATATAAAAACAATTTTAGATAAGTAAAGGATGGTAAATTAGTATGGCAATGTTAAGACCAACATACATGGATCTCATGGATAAGACAAATGCTACTGTTACTGAGAATGAGGAGCCAATCGTAAAAAGCAGATACTCAATCGTTTTAGCAGCAGCAAAGAGAGCAAGACAGATCGTAGCAGAGGAGCCAGAGCTCATTGACGATCCTTCAGTAAAGGCTCTTTCAGTAGCAGTTAAGGAGCTTGACGAGGGCAAGGTTCAGATTCTTGGCAGCGGAGAATAATCAAATTGAAGATTCATCTTATATCTCTCGGATGTGACAAAAACCTCACTGATTCCGAGAAAATGCTCGCCCTGTCATGTGAGAGGGGCTACGAGTTCACGGATGACCCGAGTGTCGCCGATGTTATACTCGTAAATACCTGTGCCTTCATACTCGATGCCGAGCAGGAATCTGTTAATACGATTCTTGAGATGGCAGAGGTAAAGAAAAAGGATGCAAGACTCGTTGTTACGGGATGTCTTGCAGAACGCTTTAAGGATGATATTAAAAAGGAGATTCCCGAGGTTACGGACATAATTGGTAACTCGGAGGTTGAAAACTACCTCTTCGAAAACAATGTTACCAAGAGGGTTGTGACCACAGGGGGTCACTTTGCATATTTAAAAATAGCTGAGGGCTGCAACAAGCGATGCACCTACTGCATTATCCCGTTCCTCAGGGGTGCCTACAGAAGCCATCCTATGGAGGACCTAATAGAAGAGGCAAAGTCACTTGCAGAGGGAGGCGTAAAGGAGCTTATCCTCGTAGCACAGGAGACAACCCTTTACGGCATTGACATCTACAAGAAAAAGGCACTTCCCGAGCTTTTAAGAAGGCTTTCGGAAATCGACGGTATCGAGTGGATAAGGATAATGTACATGTATCCCGAGGAGATTACTGACGAGCTTCTTGAGACCATGAAGGAGCTTCCAAAGGTGCTTCACTATTTCGATATCCCAATCCAGCATGCTTCTGACAATATCCTCACGGCAATGGGCAGAAGGACAAGGCAGAGCGAGATAAAGGAAAGAATAGAAAAGATAAGAAGCCTTCTTCCTGACGCAGTGCTTCGTACTACCATGATAGCCGGCTTCCCCGGTGAAACAGAGGAGGACTTTGAGGAGCTTCTCAGGTTTATCGATGAGACTGATTTTGACAGACTCGGATGCTTTGCATACTCAAAGGAAAAGGGAACTGCTGCAGCAAAAATAAAGCCACAGATTCCAAAGAGGATTAAGGAAAAAAGACGTGACGCTGTCATGGAGCTTCAGCAGCAGAAGGCCTTTGAGAAGGCGTCTAGCCGAATAGGAAACGTTTACCGCGTAATCATCGAGGGCAGGCTCCCGGAGGAGGATGTCTATGTCGGAAGGACATACATGGATGCCCCGGATGTTGACGGACTCGTATATTTTAAGGCAGGAAAAAGGGAATACATGACAGGCGACATGGTAGACGTAAGGGTTACCGCCGCCAATGGTTATGACCTTGAAGGAGAAAAGATTTAATTATGAAAATGAACCTTCCAAATAAAATTACAATGGCCAGGGTATTCATGATACCGTTTTTTGTGGTATTCATGTGCTTAAGCGTAACAGGTGCTGAGGCCATGCCGCTTAGAATCGCTGCTGAGAAGAGCTTTGTGACTCTCAGATGGATCGCACTCGCAATTTTTGCAATTGCATCATTCACGGATTTTCTTGACGGATATATCGCAAGAAAGAGAAAGCTTGTTACTAATTTCGGTAAGTTCATGGATCCGCTTGCAGACAAGCTTCTTGTATGCTCAGCCTTTATCCTTCTTTCAACAGAGGGAAGTCTTCCTGTATGGGTTACACTTATCGTAATCGCAAGGGAATTCATCATTAGCGGCTTCAGACTCGTTGCATCAGATAACGGTGTCGTAATCGCCGCAAGCTACTGGGGCAAGTTTAAGACAACATCACAGATGCTTCTTTGCCTCGTGCTCATTCACCCGACACTTCCTGTTATCCTCGGAAATGTGGTTGTGTGGATACTCATCATCGTATCAACACTTCTTTCACTCATTTCACTCGTCGATTATATGGTTAAGAACATCAATGTTATTCTGGAAGGCGGAATGTAAGTGAAGGTAATTCTCTGGATAATTCTGGGCATTCTCATATTTATATTAGCGCTTTTGCTCTATGTGATATGCGTTCCGTTTGTATACCGTCTTGATTTTGGATATACAGACGGCTATGCGAGGGCAAGGGTACGCTCATTTCTTTTCCTCATTACGGGAGACGTGAGGGTACTTAAGGCAGGTAAGGGCATTTCCCTGCCGTTAACCGTAAAGGTGGCGGGAATAAAGGCATATGAGATGGACCTCATGAAGCTAAAGGAAAAGTCCGGGGAAGACTCTATAGGCGATGGTGCTAAGGAGAGTGCTAAGGCAAGTGCTGAAGGAGTATCAAAAACCGGCAGCGTAAGCACTGTGGTTATGGACGAAGCTACAGGTGAGGGCACTTCAGAAAAGCAGACTGTTGACACCAAAAAGCAAACGAATGACACGGAAAAGCAGCAGGGTACCGAGGAAACTAAGTTTGAAAGCGGCGTTCTAAAGGACATTCCCAAATATAAGTCACCTGAGGAAATTAAGCGCCTTCGGGAAAAAGAGGCTATAGGGGAAGAGCAGAAAAGCACCTCCGATAAGGTTAAGGAAACACTTGACCAGATTAAGGAGTTTGGTGACAGGCTCGGTGCCGAGGAGAATGAAAGGGCCAAAAAGAGACTCTTTAAGAGAATCAGAAGTGTATTAAAGTCCATACTTCCAAGATGGGGCGACGCGACTCTTACAATCGGAACAGGCGACCCGTATCATACGGCAGTGCTTTTTGAACTGTTCTCAATCATTTATCCGTTTATTGGAAAAAACACTGAGCTTACACCCGATTTAAACAACGAGGTATTTGAGGGAAAGGGAAGACTTACGGGTCTTATCCATCTGCTTCCCCTTATCATAAATGCAGCAATTTTGTGGTTTGACAAAGGCATAAAGGAGATTATCAATGGAAAACGCGAAAATTGAAATTGGACAGATTGACAGCGGACTTGGTGTACAGGTTGAAGCTATCTATAAGGGCCTTGAGGGAATCTTTTCACAAAAGACTACAGTCGGCGATCCGATAAAGATTGATGACATGACAATCATCCCGATTAATGAGGTCTCTGCCGGCCTTGCCACAGGTGCATTTGGAGAAAACGCAAAGAAAAACGGCGCGGGAGCTGTTGCCTTTAAGGTTAATCCCGTAGCCCTTTTCATTATACAAAACGGCAATACAAAGCTTGTAAATATCAAGAACCAGGACCCGCTTACTAAGCTCATCGATGTAATAAGCGAGCATTACCCGGAGGCTGTTGACAAGGTCAAGAAGACCGGAGTTTCGGCAAAAGACCAGATTAAAGCAAAGACATACGTAGACGCCGGATCAAAAAAGGAGAAAAAGAAGAAATGAGTTTAACAGTAGCAATACTTGGTCATGGAACCGTTGGTAGATCAGTATATGAGCTTCTTGAAAAACACGGGGACATAACAGTTAAATACGTGCTCGAGCTTCCTCAGAACTGTTCAAAGCCTTATATGGTAAGCGATAAGGACATCATCATGAATGATAAGGAAGTAGAGCTCGTTGTTGATGCGCTTCCGGCAGTTCATCCTTCATATGAGTTTATTAAGGATGCACTCACAGCAGGTAAGCACGTTGTCACATCAAATAAGGCAGCCTTATGCTTTGGTTTTGAGGAGCTTATGGACCTTGCAAGGGAAAACGGCGTAGAACTTAGGTATGAGGCTTCATGCGGCGGTACTATTCCTGATATCGCAGAGGCAATAAGCCTTTCAGGTTCAAATGATGTTACGGCATGCTACGGCATCATGAACGGAACAACAAACTTCATCCTCGACAAGATGGCAACTGAGAATAGCGATTTTGACGAGACATTAAAGGAAGCACAGAAGCTTGGCTTTGCAGAGGCAGACCCGACGGCAGACATCGGAGGATACGATGTAAAGAACAAGATTGTCATCCTTTCAAATACAGCCTACCGCGGATATACAACTGCTGACATCCCGGTTTCAGGAATCGAAAAGATCACAAAGAAGGAAATCGCAGATTACGCTGCAAAGGGACAGGCCATTAAGCTTCTTGGAATAAGTGTGCGTGAGGGAAACCGCTATGCACTCGGCGTGGTTCCGTGCATCCTCGGCATGAGGACGCTTGAAGCCAATGTTCCTAAGAACTTCAACATGTTTACATTAAAGTGCTCAAACGCAGGCGATGTAAAGCTTTACGGCCAGGGCGCAGGCGGTTATCCTACAGCTGACGCTGTTGTTAGGGATATCCTTATGGTTAAGGACGGCGTAAGGATGGGTGGAAGCGATTACTTTGGAAACGAGCTTGTATATGACCCGGAATTACTTACAGGTACAGGCTACATCGGAGACGAAGAGGTTTCCGGCAACTTGAAAAATCTTACAGAAAAGGCAAAGGAGGCAGATAAGTTCTTCGCGTTCTTACCTGACTTCATGAAATAAACTATGATTAAAATTACAAAATTTGGTGGAAGCTCAGTAGCAAATTCTGAGCAGTTTAAAAAAGTAAAATCAATTATCGAGGCTGACGAGGCAAGACGCTTCGTCGTTATCTCAGCAGCAGGAAAGGCAGGAGAGGACAAGAACAAGATCACGGACCTTCTTTACCTCTGCAATGCCCATGTTGAATACCATGTTGACTACATGAACATCTTCAACATGATTAAGGAGCGATTCTTTAAGATTAAGAGCGACCTTGGTCTTTCTACAGACATCGAGGGCGAGCTTGATGAGCTCGGAAAAAATCTTCCGAAGCTTAGCGTAGACGAGCTTGTAAGCCGCGGTGAGTATTTCACATCAAAGCTTATGGCAGATTTCCTCGGCTTTGCATTTGTTGACGCAAAGGATGTTATCAGGTTTAACTACGACGGCACAATCGACTTCGAGCTTACTGAGAAGGAGCTTGAGGTTGCAATGCTTAAGTACGAGAGATTTGTAATCCCGGGCTTTTACGGAGTTCTTCCGGACGGCCAGATCAAGGTTATGTCAAGGGGCGGCTCTGACATTACTGGTTCTATCCTTGCAAAGTGCCTTAAGGCTGACATCTATGAGAACTGGACAGACGTATCAGGCTTCATGATGGCTGACCCGAGAATCATCGAAAATCCGCGTCAGATCGATAAGATCACATATGCAGAGCTTCGTGAGCTTTCATACATGGGTGCAAGCGTTCTCCACGAGGATGCCGTATTCCCTGTAAAGGAGGCTAATATCCCGATTAACGTGCTCAATACAAACAAGCCCGATGATAAGGGTACAATCATCCTCGATTCAATCGAGCCGAGCGAGAAGGACCCGAGGGTTACGGGTATTGCCGGAAGAAAGGGCTTCTCATCATTTACAATCTACAAGAAGCACATGTCAGACGATGCAACCTTCCTTCAGAAGCTGCTTAACGTATTTGTTAAGTACGGCGTGACAGTTGAGCATATGCCTTCAGGCATCGACTCTGTATCACTTGTTGTAAAGGAGAAGGATGTTGCAAACCGTTACTATGACATCATCGAGTCTATCAGGAAAGAGGTTAAGCCTGACAATGTAAAGTACGAGGCAGGAATCTCAATCATCGCATGTGTAGGACGTAACATGGCCACAAGACCAGGTACATCTGGCAAGCTTTTCACAGCCCTTGGTGCAGACAAGGTTAACGTTAAGGTTATCATTCAGGCCTTTGACGAGATCAACATCCTTGTAGGTGTTGCAACCGAGGACTTTGAGAGGGCTATCAGGGCAATTTACAATAGCTTTAATCACTAAGTAGTGAAGTGTTTGGTTTAAGCCTTTGCTGCCACATAACTTAACTGGCAGTGAGGCAGGGGAAAATTAGACAGGACACTTTATATAAAGGCAGGACACAAAGTAAGTTTAGCTTCAACTATTTAAAAGGGGAGCGCTATGGACGAGAACAGAAGGAATAAGTACAGACAGATAGGACTTGAGGTATTCAAGGTTGCCGCATGTATAGCGATATTTGTATTCATGCTCGTTAACATCAACTATGTGCAGGGTGTGCTTACAAGGTTTATTACCGTGCTTAATCCGGTATGGATCGGTACGATTCTTTGTTTTCTTGTCTCACCGCTTTATAACAATGTCTATAAGTGGCTCACGGGTAAGAAGCTTTCGAAATTCTTTTCGAAGTTCCTTTCAACAATCGTAAGCATGATTGTTGTAATCGGAGTCATCATAGGCCTCATTACAATGATTATCCCGAAGGTTTATGATTCACTCGTTCTGCTTTATTACCAGGCACCCGATTACATCAATAACCTGGCAGAGATGGCCTTTGCGTACTCTGGAAACGAGGATGTTGAGAAGCTTCTCATAAGCGTATATACGGGTTCCGCCGAGTATATCAAGAACTTTGTGGATACCGTTATCGTTCCGAACCTTTCGACGATTGCATCGACACTTTACACATCGGTTAAGAATGTGTTCATGTGGGTTTACTATGCACTCATCGGACTTGTTGTAATGGTATATCTCCTTAACATTAAGGACGACCTTTTACCTAAGGCAAAGAAGCTTATCTATGCCTGCTTTAAGCCGCATACGGCACAGATTGTATGTCAGGAAATCAGAAGAACCTACACTGTATTCGGCGGATTCATTACAGGTAAGCTCCTTGATTCATTAATTGTAGGTGTAATCTGCTTTATCTGCCTTACGCTACTAAAGATGCCTTTTGCACTTCTTGTATCAGTAATCGTAGGTATAACAAATATCATCCCTTATCTCGGACCGTTTATCGGGGCGATTCCGTCGGCGTTCATCATCTTTATGATTAACCCGGGAAAGGGACTCATATTCATACTGTTTATTCTCATTCTTCAGCAGATTGACGGCAATATCATCGGTCCGAAGATCCTTGGAGATTCAACGGGAGTATCAAGCTTCTGGATTCTTTTCTCGGTCATCCTGTTCGGCGGACTTTTCGGCTTTGTCGGAATGATAATTGCTGTTCCGACATGGGCACTCATTACAAGCCTTGTGACAAGGGTTTCAGAGAACAGCCTTAATAAAAAGGGACTTCCGACAGATCTCGGTTCATATGCAATAGGAGAGGATGTTGTAGGAAAGCATTGTGATGAAAAAACTTCGGATGAGACAAAAGCTTGTTCCAGTGAGAATAACGAAACAGGTAAAGAATAAAAACTCTTAGATGGAGAAGAAATTTTCGTTAATAATTCGTTTAAGACACTGATTACTCACAAATTACATATATTTTAAATTAATCATTAATACGGTAGATGGATTTAAAACGTATTATAAAATTACTCATTAACACAACGCCGGTTTAACCGGCGCTTCTTATAGGAGAAAATAGAAATGAGCTACAAGGATTTTACAAAGTATGTTGAAAAGCACAGGGAAAAGATTTTAGAGGTTGAAAGATATGTATGGCAGCACCCGGAGACAGGCTTCAGGGAGTGGAATACATCAAAGTACCTTGCTAAGATTTTTGAGGATGCAGGCTATGAACTTACATACGCAGGCGACATCCCGGGCTTTTATACAGACATTGATACAGGAAGACCAGGCCCAAAGGTTCTAGTATTCGGTGAGCTCGATGCTCTTTTAAGCCCGAATCACGAGGAACAGGTTAACGGCTGTGCTCATGCATGCGGTCATAACACACAGGTTGCAGCACTTGTCGGCATTTCACTTGCCCTTAAGGAACCGGGCGCTCTTGATGGTCTTTCAGGCTCAATCAGGCTTTGCGCAGTTCCCGCTGAGGAGCTTATTGAAATCGAATACAGGGATTCACTCAGAAAGCAGGGAATCATCCATTACCTCGGCGGTAAGGTTGAGTATATGTACCGCGGATATTTTGACGATGTTGACATGGCATTCATGAACCATATCGCATCAGCACCGGAACCGACATTCTATGTTAATGATGCCAATGGATGTGTTGCCAAGACAATTACCTACACCGGTATGGCAGCTCACGCAGGCGGGGCTCCGCATAACGGTATCAACGCAATGTATGCCGCAGTTCAGGGCATCAATGCAATCAATGCACTCCGTGAAACCTTTGAGGATGAGGACCATGTAAGGGTTCATCCGATCATTACTGCAGGCGGCAGCTCGGTTAACATCATTCCGGCAGTTGCAAAGCTTCAGTCATATGTAAGGGGTGCAACACTTGACTGCATCAAGAAAAACAACATCAAGGTTAACCGTGCCCTTGCAGCAGGAGCACTGGGACTTGGTGCAGAGGTAGTCGTTGAGGACAGACCTGGCTATGCACCGCTTTACTATGACCATAACCTCGGAAACCTCATGATGGAGGTTGCAAGGGAGATTATTCCTGCCGAAAACGTTAAGGTAAGTCAGTTTGGAAAGGGCTCTACCGATATGGGCGACATTGCTGCGGTAATGCCGGCGGTTCATGCACACATTTCAGGCTCTACAGGAAAGTGCCATGGTGATGAGTTTAAGATTACTGACCCTGAGACTGCATGCGTAAAGTCAGCATCAGTTTACATGATGACACTCAGGGCACTTCTTGAAAACGACGCAGAAAAGGCAAGGGAAATCAAGGCAAACGCAAAACCGCAGTTTGAATCAATCAGGGCTTACTTTGAGGCTGTTGATTATTTCATGGCTGACAGGGATATGGTTAAGTACACCGAAAACGGTGCAGAGGTGAATTTTAAGTAATGTGGTATAAGTTTAAACAGAAATTCGGAAGGTTTGCGATTCAGAACCTGTCACTCTATGTGACACTCATTTTTGCAATCGGCTACCTCGTAATGATATTTAACAGTAATCTTTACAATTACTGGCTTGGCTTTTATCCGGTGGCGGTATTAAAGGGTGAGATATGGAGAATATTCACGGTTCTCTTTTACCCGCCTTCCGTATCGAATAACTTACTGCTCGGGGCACTAATGATATTCATTTATTACAGCTTTGCCCAGACAGTCGAGAGGTCGATGGGAGAGTTTGAGTATAACGTATACTTCTTTGGAAGCATCCTGATAGGAGAGATTGGAAGCATTCTTTACTACCTCATCACTAAAGACTATACGGCCCAGTACATCCCGATGTTTACGCACTTTGCGGTATTCATGGCCTTTGCGATAATGTATTCGGAGCAGAGGGTACTTCTTTTCTTCATCATTCCGATAAAGGTCAAGTGGATTGCGATTGTCGAGGTTGCGCTTTACGTATATTACCTTACAATGGGTCTTGTTTTCAGAAACCTTGAGACGGTTATCGACATCGTCTGTGCGTTTATTCCTGTAGTGATTTTCTACCTCGTTGTCTTTAAACAAAGAAACGGCTCAGGCATTATAAGTAACTGGAGACTGCAGAGGGAGCAGAAAAAGCGCCGTAAGGAATGGCAGGACCAGTGGAAGTAAGCAAGACGCACGGCTAAAATCACGAGAAGACACCGGTTAATTTTTAAAAGAAATATTATGTAAAGCAATTATAATTGCTCAAAGGGCTTGACAAAGAAGTTTTTATTATTAAGTATCTCCAAATATGGAGATACTTTTAATTTACATAACTATATGTTGTGCAATTAGTAAAAACAGAGAAAATTATGGTTATATTTTTGTCATATTTATACTTGCATATCGTTGACCAAATAAATATAATGGTTACCATAACTCAATTCGTGGGGATTTTATGTATAAGCAGCTTGATGATTTTATTTTTTATTTAAGTGACAAAGAGGGTAAGTCCAGAAATACCTGTCTTTCGTACCAGAGGGATTTAAGACAGATGATGGATTATCTGTCTTCAGCTTTTGGTATTTCAAAGGTAACGGAAATCACGGGCAGCTACCTTAGCGAATACGAACAGGTATTAAAGGACAAGCAGAAGAGTCCTGCAACAATCTCAAGATATGTGGCAAGTGCCAAGGCATTTTTCGAGTATGAATTATCAAAGGGCTTTGTTTCGACAAACCCGACAAAGGAGCTTAACTCACCAAAGGTAATCAAGAAAAAGCCGAGCATTCTTTCAGAGGTTGAAACCGTAAGGCTTCTTTCAATGCCGGGAGATGATCCGAAGGGCATGAGGGACAAGGCAATGCTTGAGCTTATGTGCGATACCGGTATGAGGGTTTCAGAGCTTCTCGGAATCAAGCTTACGGACATTGACATAGAAAAGAGGACCATCGTGGTTCCGGGTTCAAGGACGCGTAAGATTGGATACGACAGAAAGATAAACAAGTATCTTGACGCCTACATTAAGAATGCAAGGGCTGTAATCCTTGGTGACTGTAAGGACGACGGCTTCCTTTTCCTTAACGTAAACGGAGAGGGCATGAGCAGACAGGGCTTCTGGAAGCTCATAAAGAAGTACGGCAAGGCTGCTGAGATCGAGACAGAGCTTACACCGCATGTTTTAAGGCATTCTTTTGCCGCACATGCACTTAAGAATGGTAAGGACATAAAAAAGGTCCAGTCAATCATGGGACATTCGGACCTTTCTACTACAAGCGGATATTTAAGTTTGTATTAAAATCAATATTGATGAATTTTGTCATTAAGAGCTTCACCTGTGTTGTGGAGCTCTATTATTGTTAGTGAGAAGGTGGCTCCACCCTCGACGGTGTAGGAAACCCTGTCACCGACCTTGTGGCCCATGAGGGACTTTCCAAGCGGCGACTCAGTCGAAATAAGGCCCCTTCTTGAATCGGAGCGGATGGAGGTAACGATTCTGTACTCCATGAAAACGTCCTCGGGATCGGTGTCAAAGTGAACCTTTACGGTATTGTTAACGCCCACCTCGTCGGAGGCAGAGGAATCGTCTATTACGGTTGCAAACCTAAGGAGCTTTTCAAGGTACCTGATACGCGAATTATTCATGTTGTTATCGCGCTTTGCAGCATAATATTCGAAATTTTCCGAAAGGTCACCCATGGCTCTCGCCTCCTTAAGAGCCTTAAGGGAAGCTGGACGCACGACCGTTTTCCTGTGTTCGATTTCTGCTTCGATTCGCCTTACATCCTCGGGTGTAAGCTGTTCTGATTTAGGCATGTAAATACTCCTTTTTTAGGTTGTTAATTGGCATACATTGTACTATAATTAGGGGTGGTTTTCAATAACCATGACTTAGTCTGCACTTTTTCAAGAAACTGCAGACTTTGTTATGGTGGTTTAATGCGGAGTTTTTTCGATATGAACACTAAAAGCAAACACGAGATTGACATGCTAAACGGAAGCCTGCTTCCAAAGATTCTCGAGTTTTCAATACCACTTGTTCTTTCAAGTGTACTGCAGCTTCTTTTCAATGCTGCAGATGTTATGGTAGTCGGACAATTCGTTGGCTCAAACGCACTTGCGGCAATAAGCTCAACGGGTTCGTTTACCGCGCTGCTTACAAACTTTTTCATCGGTCTTTCGGTCGGTGTCAATGTAGTGGCAGCCACAAATTATGCGGCCGGAAAGTATAAGGACGTAAACAGGGTAGTGCATACCTCCATAGGAACCTCGCTCATAAGCGGTCTGGTCCTCATGGTAATAAACTACTTTCTCTCTGAGCCTGTTCTAAGTGCAATGGGAAGCCCGAAGGAGGTACTGCCACTGTCGGTACTTTACCTACGCATCCTTTTTGCGGGAATGCCGTTCCAGCTTCTTTATAACTTTGGTTCGGCAATTCTTAGAAGCATAGGAGATACAAAGAGGCCGCTTAAGTACCTTACGGTTGCGGGAGTTGTCAATGTAATATTAAACCTCGTCGCCGTTATCGTATTTAAGCTTGGTGTTGCCGGTGTCGCAATCGCAACGGTTGCGTCACATGTTGTTTCGTCGCTGCTTATAGTAAAGGCACTTATGGAGGAGGATTCCTGCCTTAAGCTTGACCTTAGAAGGCTTAACCTTGATTTAAAGATAATCCTAAAGTTTGGAAAGATAGGAATCCCTGCGGGACTCCAGTCGGTACTCTTTGCGGTTTCAAACGTTTTAATCCAGTCATCCGTAAACTCGTTTGGATCGATAGTAATGGCTGGTAACGGAGTTGCCGCCAACATCGAGGGCTTCCAGTATGCGGCAATGCATTCGATCTACTCGGCAACGATTACCTTTGCAGGCCAGAACCTCGGAGCTAAAAAGTATTCAAGACTTAATAAGATTTACCTTAACTCGTTCCTTTGCGTATGCATCGTATCGGTACCGTTTATCATTGCATACAATTTCTTTGGAAGAGAGCTCATGGGTCTTTATACGAGTGACATTGAGGTTATTAATGCGGGAATGGTCCGTCTCGGACTGTTTGCGCTTACATATATCATATGCGGCTTCATGGACGTAGCCTCCGGAATGATGAGGGGACTCGGCTATGGAACCAGCCCGACGGTGATTACGCTTTTAGGTGCAGTCGGATTTAGGTTATTCTGGATATTCTTCATATTCCCGGTTTACCACGACTATTACCTCTTACTTGTAAGCTATCCGATAAGCTGGGCAATAACAACGGTAGTATTCGTTTTATACTACAGATACGCACGCTCAAAACTCCCAAAGGGAGATGAGACATAAATATTTTAATACCATTGATTCTGAGGAGGAAAGAACGAATGGCGATGTACAAAAAGGTCGACACATCCATGGATTTTGTCGGCAGAGAGAAGCAGATTGAGAAGTTTTGGAAGGATAATGACATCTTCAAAAAATCAATCAGGGAACATGAGGGAGACCCGTCCTACGTATTCTATGACGGACCGCCAACAGCAAACGGAAAGCCGCATATAGGCCATGTTCTCACAAGATGTATCAAGGACCTTATTCCGAGATACCACACAATGAAGGGCAAAATGGTTCCCAGAAAGGCCGGTTGGGATACACACGGTCTGCCTGTAGAGCTTGAGATAGAAAAGCAGATAGGCATTAACGGTAAGGAGCAGATTGAGAATTACGGAATCGCTCCGTTTATTGAGCTTTGTAAGGAAAATGTCTGGAAGTACAAGGGAATGTGGGAGGATTTCTCATTCCAGGTAGGCTTCTGGGCTGACATGGAGAATCCATACGTAACCTACTATGATGACTACATCGAGTCAGAGTGGTGGGCTCTTAAGGAAATCTGGAACAAGAATCTTCTCTACAAGGGCTTTAAGATTGTTCCCTACTGCCCGAGATGTGGAACACCTCTTTCATCACACGAGGTTGCACAGGGCTATAAGGATGTCAAGGAGCGTTCAGCAATCGTTCGTTTTAAGGTACGAAACGAGGATGCATACCTTCTTGCATGGACAACAACACCATGGACACTTCCGAGTAACATTGCGCTTTGCGTAAACCCGGATGAGGAATACGTAAAGGTTAAGTGTGGTAAGGACGGCCTTACATACTACATGGCTTCAGCACTCGTTGAAAAGGTACTCGGCGAGGACGTAGAGGTTCTTAAGACAATGAAGGGCACAGAGCTCGAGCACATCGAGTATGAGCCGCTTTACTCAAAGTCTGACGAAATCGCAAAGAAGCAGCATAAGAAGGCACACTACGTTACATGCGATACATATGTAACAATGACAGATGGTACAGGTATTGTACATATCGCTCCTGCATTCGGTGAGGACGATGCCAAGGTCGGCAGAAGATATGACCTTCCGTTCGTACAGCTCGTTGACGAAAAGGGTAACATGATCGGAGAGCCGAAGTGGGAGGGCGTATTCGTAAAGAAGGCTGACCCGATGGTTCTTACAGACCTCGACGAGAGGGGACTCCTTTACGATGCACCGCAGTTCGAGCACAGCTATCCGCACTGCTGGAGATGTAACACACCGCTCCTTTACTACGCTAGGGAGTCATGGTACATCAAGATGACAGAGGTTAAGGACGACCTCATCAGAAACAATAACACAATCAACTGGATTCCTGAGTCAATCGGTAAGGGAAGATTCGGTGACTGGCTTGAGAACGTTCAGGACTGGGCACTTTCACGTAACCGTTACTGGGGCACACCTCTCAACATCTGGGAGTGTGAGTGCGGCTGCAGGGAGTCCATCGGTTCAAGGGCTGAGCTTAAGGAAAAGAGCATCAACTACAAGGAGGTTCTTGAGAGCCTTAAGGCACAGGGAACAAACGGCTATAACGGCGAAAACATCGAGCTTCACCGTCCATACATTGACATGGTAGAGGTTAAGTGCCCTGAGTGTGGCAAGGCTATGCACAGGGTTCCGGAGGTTATCGACTGCTGGTTCGACTCAGGCGCAATGCCATTCGCACAGCACCATTATCCATTTGAGAACGAGGAGCTCTTTAAGAAGGAGTTCCCGGCACAGTTCATCTCAGAGGCAGTTGACCAGACAAGAGGATGGTTCTATTCACTCCTTGCAGAGTCAACACTTCTCTTCAATAAGGCTCCGTTTGAGAACGTAATCGTTCTTGGCCACGTTCAGGATGAAAACGGACAGAAGATGAGTAAGTCAAAGGGCAATGCGGTTGACCCGATTGCAGCCCTCGACGAGTTCGGTGCTGACGCAATCAGATGGTACTTCTATACAAACTCAGCTCCGTGGCTTCCAAACCGTTTCTACGGAAAGGCAGTTACAGAGGGACAGAGAAAGTTCCTCGGAACACTCTGGAACACATATGCGTTCTACATTCTTTACGCTAACATCGACGGCTTCGATCCTACAAAGTACGAGCTTCAGTATGACAAGCTTGACGTAATGGACAAGTGGATTCTTTCTAAGATGAATTCAATGATCAAGGCTGTTGACACAAACATGACTGCATACAAGATTCCTGAGTCATGTGCAGCACTTGAGGAGTTTGTTGACGAGCTTTCCAACTGGTATGTAAGAAGAAGCCGTGAGAGATTCTGGGCAAAGGGAATGGAGCAGGATAAGGTTAATGCCTACATGACACTGTTCACATGCCTTAAGAACGTAGCTCTTGCAGCAGCTCCGTTCATCCCGTTCATGACAGAGGAAATCTACCTCAACATGGTATGCTCAGTTGACAAGAACGCTCCTGAGTCAGTACACCTTTGCGACTTCCCGGTTGCAGACGAGACAAGGATTGACCTTAAGCTTGAGAAGAACATGGACGAGGTTCTTGACATCGTCATCCTCGGACGTGCAGCAAGAAATTCTTCAGGCCTCAAGAACCGTCAGCCGATCGCAAGAATGATCGTAAAGACACAGTACGAGCTTCCTGAGTACTGCATCGACATCATCAAGGACGAGCTTAACCTTAAGGGTGTTGAGTTTAAGGATGATGTATCAGAGTTTGCAGCATATACCTTCAAGCCGCAGCTTAAGACAGTTGGTCCTAAGTACGGCAAGAGCCTTGGATTCATCCGCACATATCTCACAGAGATGGATGGCAGAAAGGCAATGGAGGAACTTAAGAATGACGGTGCACTTAAGTTCACTGCTCCTGACGGAACAGCAATCGAGCTTAAGGAGGAGGATCTTCTCATTGACGTAAGCCAGATGAACGGCTTCGTAACAGAGGAGGACCTCAACACAACAGTTGTTCTTGATACAAACCTTACACCTGAGCTTATCGAGGAGGGCTTCACAAGGGAGATCATCTCAAAGGTTCAGACAATGCGTAAGGAGGCTGGCTTCGAGGTAATGGATAAGATTAAGATTACCTTCGAGGGCTCAGAGGTTCTTATGAACGTTGTTAAGAACAATGCCTCAACAGTTACAGGTGACTGCATGGCAGTAAGCATTGAGAATACTGCACCGCAGGGCTATGTAAAGGATTGGGACATCAACGGCGAGCCGATTAAGCTCGGTGTTGAGAAAATCTAAGAAACCGTCCGACGGATAATGCGGCTGTGACAGTTAATGTTAGCGGCCGCTTCCGTCAGGCATTCGGATATTTAAATTTTGATTTTGCATTTGCAAGGGAGACTGGAAATTTATGACTAGAATTGATGTTATTTCGGGATTTTTGGGTGCAGGCAAGACTACATTTATAAAGAAGCTTCTTTCAGAGGCTTTAAAGACTGAAAAGGTTGTCCTTATCGAAAACGAGTTCGGCCAGATTGGCATTGACAGCGGATTCCTTAAGGATGCAGGCATTGAAATCAAGGAAATGAGCCAGGGCTGCATCTGCTGCTCACTCGTTGGTGATTTCGAAAAATCACTTCAGGAGGTTATCACGACCTATAAGCCTGAGAGAATTATCATCGAGCCTTCGGGAGTAGGAAAGCTTTCAGACGTAATGAAGGCTGTGACTGATGCCTCAGAGAGCCTTGACGTTATACTTAATTCTGCAGTTACTGTTGTGGATGCATCAAAATGCAAGATGTATACGAAGAACTTCGGTGAATTCTTCAATAACCAGATTCAGTATGCCGGTACGTGCGTTCTTACACGTACCGACATAACACCTGAGGATAAGATCAAGGAGGCTGTTGAAATCGTTAAGTCACTTAACGAGAACGCAGAGCTTATCACAACACCTGTTGCTGAGCTTAGCGGTGAAAAGCTTCTTGAGGTTATCGAAAAGAGAAATGACATGCTCGAGGAGTTAAGGGCTGATGCACTTAGGAAGCCTGACGGGGAGAGTGAGGAGGAGCATATGCACCACCATCACCATCATCACGACGGTGAGGAGTGCGATGACCCTGACTGCTGCTGTCACCACCATCATGACGATGATGAGTGCGATGAGCATGGACATCACCACCATCATCACCACGACGAAGATGAGTGCGATGAGCATGAACATCACCACCACCATCATCACCACCACGACGATGACGAGTGCTATGACCACGATGAGGGCCATGACACATGCTGTCACGACGATGATGACGACGAGAATGAGTGCCATCACCATCACGACATAGCTGATGAAAGCTATGATGATCCTGAAAAGGAGGCTCTCCACAGGCATCACCATGACTGCCATGAGAAGGCAGAGGATAGGCGCCGCCACCATGAAAACGGCGAGGAGTGCGACGATCCAGAGTGCGAGTGCCACCACAATCACGATGATGACGACGAAGAGCACGGACACCACCCCGGTCCCCACCACGGGCCCCAGCATCACGACGAGGATGAGCATGAGCCTCATCACC
>JAUNDA010000008.1:0-15090 GCA_030526295.1 Eubacteriales bacterium | reverse complement strand
AATGCTATGAGCATGAGGATGGCCATGACACATGCTGCCATGACGATGATGACGACGAGAATGAATGCCATCACCATCATGACATAGCTGATGAAAGCTATGAGGACTCTGAGAAGGAGGCTCTCCACAAGCATCATCATGACTGTCATGAAAAGGCGGAACACGAGCACCATCATCACCACCACGATGAGGAGGGACACCACCATCACCACCATGACGGCGAGGAGTGCGATGACCCTGAGTGCGAGTGCCACCACCATCACGATGATGAGGACGAGCATGAACATCATCACCACCATCACCATGACGGTGAGGAGTGTGACGACCCTGAGTGCAGCTGCCATCATCATCACCACCATGGACATGACGCCCATGAGGTATTTGATTCAATCGGCGAGACGGGTCTTCCGTCAATTACAAGGGATAAGCTTGAGGGAATCCTCGACAAGCTTGCAAATACAGACGAGTACGGAGTAATCCTTCGTGCAAAGGGCATGCTTAAGGCAGCTGACGCTGACACCTGGTATCACTTCGACCTTACACCTTCACAGTTTGAGGTACGTGAGGGAAGTGCAGACGTATCAGGAAAGGCATGCGTAATAGGAAGCAATTTAAGGAAAGCAGAAATAAAGGAGCTTTTTAAATAATGGCACAGGAATTTAAGGATAACGAGAAACCGGTATTTCTTATAAACGGATTTCTTGAGTCGGGTAAATCATCATTTATTAACTTCACAATCAGCGAGGAGTATTTCCACATCGACGAAAAGACACTTCTCATCGTAACTGAGGAGGGTGAGGTAAGCTATGATGACAAGCTCCTTAAAAAGGAAAATATAAAAAAGGTCGTTCTCGATGACCAGGAACAGATGACAAAGGAAAACCTCGAAGAGCTTTCTAAGGACTGTGACAGAATCGTTATCGAGTTTAACGGCATGTGGAATCCGGATACACTGAGATTCCCGGAGGAATGGGTGCTTTACCAGCAGATCACCATCTTTAACGGCGAGACAATGGACATGTACCTTAACAACATGAAGGCCCTCATGGGACCGATGTTAAGATACACTGAGCTTGTACTCATTAACCGCTGTGACGGTATCCCGCAGGATAAGCTTCAGAACTGGAAGAGGGCATTAAGGCCAATGCTTATGACAGGCGCTGAAATCGTAATGGAAAGCCGTTACGGTGAGATTCCGCTTGATACGATTGCAGAGGACCTCCCATATGACGTAAGCGGAAGTAACATTGTCATTAATCCTGAAAACTACGGCATCTGGTTCTTTGACTGCAGGGACTACATTGACAGATATACTGGAAAGACAGTCGAGATTGATGCCGCCATTATGATGAATGACAAGTTCGGACCGAATGAATTTGTCCCTGGAAGAATGGCCATGACATGCTGCGAGGCTGACATGTCATTCCTCGGCTTTATCGCCAAGTACGAGAAGCTTAATGAATTCGAGGAGGGCGACTTTGTGCACATCAAGGCAAAGGTTGCCAGAGTTAACAGAAAGGAATATCAGGGCGAGGGTCCGTACCTCAAGGTCATCGAGATGACTAAGAGGGAGGAAATCAAGGATCCCGTAACCTTCTAATATATGAGCGTTAAGACAAGACACATCATTTGCTTATTTTTAACAGCCGCCATCTGGGGCTTTGCGTTCGTTTTCCAGAAAACGGGCGGAGACTCAATGGGCTCGTTTACGTTCAACATGCTTAGGAACGTACTCGGTGCCCTGACTGTAATTCCGGTTGTCATTAAGACATACGGTTCACTTAAGCCTGATAAGGAAACACTTAAGGGCGGAATCATCTGCGGTTTCTTCCTCGGAATCGCCTCATGCATCCAGCAGGTTGGAATCGAGCTTACAACGCCAGGCAAGGCCGGCTTTTTAACATCAATCTACATGGTAATCGTTGCCATGAGCGGCTTCCTCTTTAAGAGAAAGACCGAGAGGACCACATGGATTGGAGTTGTGGTAGCGGTTATCGGACTTTACTACCTCTGCATCCCAAAGGGGGAAAGCTTCTCGCTTACACTCGGAGAGATTCTCTGTATCACGAGTGCCTTCCTCTATGCATGCCAGATCATAAGCATCGACATGTTCATTGACAGGGTAGAGGGAATCAAGATGTCCTTTATCCAGTTCATTACGGCAGCCGTGGTTTCATTCGTGCTTGTTCTCATTACGGGAGAGCAGGTTACAATTAGCGGAATCATGGGCGGACTCGGACCGCTTCTTTATGTAGGCATCATGTCAACAGGTGTTGCATTTACATTACAGATAGTGGGACAGCAGGGAGTTGACCCGGCAATCGCATCACTCATCATGAGCCTAGAGTCACTTTTCTCAGTTATCGGAGAATGGCTCATTCTCGGACTCCTTCTTTCAGGAAGGGAGCTTCTCGGATGTCTCTTTATGGGTATCGCGGTACTCATCACACAGCTTCCGGCACTTATGCCCATCATTAAAAGGAAACTTGGAATAAATGGAAACTAACGAGCACATCATCATACTGCCCGGTACAAGCGACCTCGAGGTTAAGAAATCACACTTCATTTCCGCGTTTAGGAACGTAAGAAACGAGGATGAGATAAGGGAATTCCTTGAGGAGGTAAGGCGTACGCACAGGGAGGCAAGGCATAACTGCTTTGCCTACAGGTATATTGACGAGTCCGGTAACCTGCAGGAAAGGTTCTCGGATGACGGAGAGCCTCAGGGCACTGCCGGAAAGCCGATGCTTGAAATCCTAAAAGGAAGAAACATTGTCGATGTGTGTGCTGTAGTAACAAGGTACTTTGGCGGAACACTCCTTGGAACAGGCGGACTCTTTAAGGCATATACCGATTCACTTAAGGAGGGGCTTGAGGACAGTGTCATTGAACCAATCAAAAGGGGTGTAAGGGCAGAGTTCACGCTCGATTATCCGACCTCGAACAAGGTTAAGTACCTCGCACAGACGATGGACATATTTACCGAGAACGAGGAATACAGCGACGTATGTAAGCTCAGCTACCTCGTTGATGAGGAAAAATATGCGGGCTTAGCTGATAAAATAGTTAACCTAAGCAACGGCAAATCATCACCGCAGAATGAAACACAGGTTCTCTTTTACAATGACAATAATAAACCTGTGGTATACAAACAGATTTTGTGATATACTACTTAGTTATATTGGGGGAAATTTTTTATGATTAATTTCCAGGAAGAGTTAAAACACTTCCAGCCCTCGCTCGATGTTGATGACATTGAAAAGGCAATTGCCGGAATAGACCTTACAGACATGAACGATATCATGATGCAGGTTATGGAGAATTCAGTCAACGGTGAGAAGAGGAACTAAGCTTCAAAGAATATCAAACTCTTATTTTAATCTCGGCCTTGAAAGAGCAAAGCTAAAAGATCTTTCGGGAGCGGCCGGGTTTTTAAAGCGTGCATTAAAGTTTGATAAATACAACACTGACGCAAGAAACCTTCTAGGCCTAATCTTTTATGAGACGGGCGAGACGGCCGATGCATTGTGCCAGTGGATAATAAGCGTAAACCTCCAGCCCGAGGGTAACGACGCCGACAGATACCTCGGAGAGGTACAGAGAAATGAGCGTCAGCTCGCAGTTGACCGTGCGGCCATAAAGAAATTCAACCAGGCGCTTGCAACGGCAAAGCAGTCGGGTGAGGATTTTGCAATAATACAGCTTCAGCACCTCGTGGCAGAAAGACCGCATTACCTTAAGGCTAATCTTTTACTTGCAATTTTGTACATGCAAAAGGGAGAGTACAAGAAGGCGGGAAATTCGCTTCTAGGGGTTTTAAAAATCGACAGAAACAACCCGACGGCGCTTATCCTTCTTGACGAGGTTAAGAGAAAAACAGGCCGTGACGAGGTAGAGCAGAAGAAGATGAAAAAGGCCTTCTCACACAGGCAGCTCGTGGACGACGAGGTAATCATGCCTATGCAGAGGGCAACGATATCACCGCTTAAGGTGACGTTAATAATCGCGGCAAGCATTGCCATCGGAATAATAAGCTTTCTGGTGCTGGTGCTTCCGGGCATTAAAAAGTCATACATACTTGACGCAAACAAGAGGATTCTTGAAAACAACAGGCAGGTTTCCTCAATCAACTCAAAATATACAAGCCTCGAGGAGGAGTTTAACTCGCTTAAACTCAAATACGACGAGGTGAGCCAGAAGCTTGAGGCCTTCCAGCAGGAGAATGCCGACTTCTCGTCAATGTACTCAAAGCTCAACATGATCATTCAGGACTTTAACGAGGACAAGGTAACAAATGCGGTTAAGAGCTTCATGACCATTAACAGGGACATGGAAATCCTGCAGACGGAGCCACTTCTTTCGCTTCTTAAGGAGGTTGACGACCTCATGTACAACCGCGGCTACGACAGGGTTGTAAGCCTCGGAACAAATTCATGGAACGGCGGAAACCTCGAACAGGCACTTGTATATTATGACATGGCACTGTCAATCGATCCCGATGACCCCGAATGCATGTATCTTAAGGCAAGAGTCCTTCAGCTGCAGCAGCGCATTACGGAGGCAAACGAGATTTTCGATAAAATTATAGGTGAACATCCTGAAAGCAATTATGCCGATAAGGCTGTTCAGGCAAGGGGATATTAATTAATGTTACAGAAAAGAGAAGACATAAGAAATGTAGCGATAATCGCTCACGTAGACCATGGTAAAACAACACTTGTAGATGCGCTCCTTAAGCAGAGTGGAATCTTCAGGGAAAACCAGGAGGTAGCCGAAAGGGTAATGGACTCAAATGCCCTTGAGCGTGAGCGAGGAATCACAATTCTTTCAAAGAACACGGCTATTAACTATAAGGAAACAAAGATTAACATCGTCGATACTCCAGGCCACGCTGATTTTGGAGGAGAGGTTGAGCGAGTACTCAAGATGGTTGACGGCGTAGTACTTCTCGTAGATGCATACGAGGGACCGATGCCGCAGACAAGGTTCGTACTTGGAAAGGCAATGGACCTTTCACTTCCGGTTGTTGTATGTGTAAACAAAATTGACAGACCGGAGGCAAGACCTGCAGAGGTCGTTGACGAGGTACTTGAGCTTCTCATTAACCTCGGAGCAACAGACGAGATGATCGAATGTCCGTTCATTTATGCATCGGCAAGGGCAGGCTGGGCATCAGACTGTGCATCAACACCAGGCACTGACATGCAGCCGCTTCTTGATGCAATCGTAGACTATATCCCCGCACCAGAGGGTGACCCTGAGCTTCCGACACAGGTGCTCATCTCAACAATCGACTACAACGAGTATGTAGGAAGAATCGGCGTAGGTAAGGTTTCAAACGGAACAATCAGGGTTAACCAGCAGGTTGTGCTCTGTAACCACCACGACGAGTCAAAAATCATTAAGACAAAGATTTCAAAGCTCTATGAGTTTACGGGCCTTGCAAGGACAGAGGTTGAGGAGGCAAATATCGGTTCAATCGTAGCAATTTCAGGTATTCCTGAGATTCACATCGGAGACACCGTATGTGACCCTGCAAAGGTAGACCCGATTCCGTTCCAGAAGATTTCAGAGCCTACAATCGCGATGTATTTCATGGTTAATGATTCACCGCTTGCAGGCAAGGAGGGTAAGTACATTACCTCAAGGCATATCCGTGACAGACTCTTCAGGGAGCTTAACACAGACGTTTCACTTCGTGTTGAGGAAACTGAGTCAGCAGACTGCTTCAAGGTATCGGGAAGAGGAGAGCTTCACCTTTCAGTCCTTATCGAGAACATGCGCCGTGAGGGCTACGAGTTCGCAGTTTCAAAGGCTGAGGTTCTTTATAAGAAGGATGAGAACGGCAAGACACTCGAGCCGATGGAGCTTGTGTTTGTAGATGTTCCTGACGAGTTTACGGGAACCGTAATCCAGAAGCTCACAACCAGAAAGGGTGAGCTTGCAAGCATGAACCCCGTTAGTGAGGGCATCACAAGACTTGAGTTCTCAATGCCAAGCCGCGGACTTATCGGCTACAGGAACGATTTCCTTACCGATACAAAGGGTAACGGCGTTATGAATACGCTTTTCGACGGCTACGGCCCGTATAAGGGAGACCTTTCCTACAGACCAACAGGCTCAATCATTGCAACACATCCGGGTGAGGCAATTACATATGGTCTTTTCAATGCACAGGAAAGGGGACAGCTCTTCATAACACCTGGAACACCGGTTTATGAGGGAATGGTAGTAGGAATGTCACCTAAGACTGAGGACGTTGACGTTAATGTATGTAAGACAAAGAAGCTTACAAACACACGTTCATCTAGCTCTGATGAGGCTCTCAGGCTTACACCGCCTAAAATCATGTCACTTGAGCAGTGCATGGACTTTATCGATACAGACGAGCTTCTTGAGGTAACACCGAAGTCGCTTCGTATCAGAAAGAAGATTCTCGATCCGCTTCTTCGTAAGAGATCGAACATGAGAAAGAACATTATCGAATAATGGATGGAAGAAAGAAAAAATTCATAAAGGAGCTTTCGGAAAAATCCAGGATTCGCAAGGAATCCGGTCTGTTTGTTGTTGACGGACCGAAGATGTGCAGGGAGATCCCGGGGGAGCTTCTCGACGAGATCTTTGTGACAGAGGAATATTTAAAAAGTGACTATGCTAAAATAACAATGGACCTTCTTTCGAAAAACAGGTTCGAGGTTATCTCACAGCAGGACATGAAGCAGATTTCCGACACAATGAATCCGCAGGGAATCCTCTGCACCGTAAAACAAAAACAGCACATTAAGCTTTCAGAGCTTATAAAAACAAAAGAAACACCGCTACTTTTAATGCTTGAAACCATTCAGGACCCGGGTAACCTGGGAACAATCTTGCGCGCAGGTGAAGCGGCCGGCGTTACCGGCATAATAATGAACAGCACCACGGCAGATATTTATTCACCAAAGGTTGTAAGGTCCACGATGGGCTCGGTATTCAGAGTACCGTTCTGTATAGTAAGTGATCTCAAAAAGGCAGCGGTTACACTTAAGGAAGAGGGCATTAACGTCATAGCAACAGACCTTAAGGACAGTCACGATTACTGCAGCGTCAAGTATACAAATCCGGCTGCAATCCTTATAGGAAATGAATCAAAGGGACTGTCTGCTGAAATGCTTGAGGAAGCCAACCAGAGTGTAATCATACCGATGATGGGTCAGGTAGAGAGCCTTAATGCGGCAATGGCGGCATCCGTCATACTGTTTGAGGCCTCAAGGCAAAGGAGACAGCGTGGCAACTAAAAAGAAATATTCACCGAGAAAAATTGGTCTTTTAATCGACTCGGCGCACTTTGTGCTCGGAACGGCCATTATAGTGATGGCTGTCATGGCTATTTTCAATCCTGACAGCTACAAGGTCCTTTTCCCTGTCATATTCATGCTTGCCGGCATAATAGACTATGTGAATGCATGGTTCCAGATCACTGCGTACCAGAGAAACAGAAGCAAAAGGATTGGAGGCTTTGTATACCTCATAATAGGTATACTGCTTACGGGACTTGCCGTAATATCCGCTATTTCAATCTGGGGTAATCCTTAAGGAAAGGGGTAAATAATTATGAATGCTGATAAAAACGAGTTTTTAGAGAAAATCCTTAAGCTGGAGGATATGGCTAAAAATAACAATAATACAATTACTTACGATGCCATCAATGACTTTTTTAAGGATGAGGACCTTAATCCGGACCAGCTTGAAAGTATTTATGCAATGCTCGAGTCAAAGAACGTTGACATCATTAACGGTAACACACCTGAGCCTGATATCGATGTAACGGAGCAGGAGCTTAAGAACATGAACCTTGACAAGCTCGATTCAATTGACGAGCTTCTCATGGATAACCTTGACGATGACGCATTCGGAGACGAGTTCGATGAGTCAAAGGAAGAGGAGGAGGAAATCGACCTTGATGCGGTTGACCTTCTTGAGGGTGTAGGAACAGATGACCCTGTAAGAATGTACCTCAAGGAAATCGGTACGGTTCCGCTTCTTTCTGCTGATGACGAGCTTGAGCTTGCAAAGAGAAAGGACGCAGGCGACGAGGCTGCAAAGAAGCGCCTTATCGAGGCTAACCTCCGTCTTGTAGTTAGTATCGCAAAGAGATATACAGGCCGTGGAATGAGCTTCCTTGACCTCGTTCAGGAGGGTAATCTCGGTCTTATCAAGGGCGTAGAGAAGTTTGACCATACTAAGGGCTACAAGCTTTCAACATATGCCACATGGTGGATCAGACAGTCCGTTACAAGGGCACTTGCTGACCAGGCAAGAACAATCAGGGTTCCGGTACATATGGTTGAGACAATCAACAAGCTTCAGAAGATGCAGAGAAAGCTCACACTTGAGCTTGGATGCGAACCTTCATACCAGGAGCTTGCAAAGGCACTCGGCATGACAGAGGACAAGGTTATCGAAATCCTCATGATTGCCAGGGAACCGGCTTCCCTCGAGACACCTATCGGCGAGGAGGACGATTCAAACCTTGGCGATTTCGTTGCAGACCAGAACGTGCTCACACCTGAGCAGAACGTTGAGGCTGTAATGCTCCGTGAGCATATCGAGACACTTCTCGGGGACCTTAAGGAGAGGGAGAGACAGGTTATCATCCTTCGTTTCGGCCTTGAGGACGGCCATCCGAGGACACTCGAGGAGGTTGGTAAGGAGTTTAACGTTACAAGAGAGCGTATCAGACAGATTGAGGCAAAGGCACTCCGTAAGCTCCGTAACCCTGTACGTTCAAAGAGAATCAGGGACTTCCTGTAATGGTTAACTACCATAAGGAATTAAAAAAGCTTGTCGGGAGCCTAAGGGATAGGCCAAGGATTCTCCTTCACGTATGCTGCGCCCCGTGCGCAAGCTCCTGCATGGAGTTTCTCACAAAATACTTTGACGTAACGCTTTACTTCTATAACCCGAACATGGATTCTGAGGAGGAGTACAATAAGCGTGCCGACGAGCTTATTAGGTTAATAAATGAAATGGAATTACCGTCAAAGGTAAAGACGGTAATTGCCCCGTATGATAACGAAGCCTTTGAGGAGATGGCTAAAGGCCTTGAAAATGAGCCGGAGCGCGGCGGCAGGTGCTTAAAGTGCTATGAGCTTAGGCTAAGGGAGACAGCTAGGTTTATGGAAAGTGGCGAGTATGACTACTTTGCAACTAGCCTCACACTTAGCCCGCTAAAAAGCGCTGAGGCAATTAACACAATCGGAGAAAAAATCGCCGAGGCGACAGGGCTTAAGTACCTTCCGACAGACTTTAAGAAGGACAACGGCTACAAACGGAGCATTGAATTATCAAAGGAACATGACCTGTACAGGCAGGATTACTGCGGCTGCAGGTTTTCAAAAACACAAAGAGGTAACTAAAAATGGCAAACGAATACGATGAGAATGTAAATGAGTGTACACATAACTGCTCAACCTGCGGTTCAGACTGCGCTTCAAAGGGCGAGTTTAATCCTGAGGATTTCAGGGCACAGCTTGCAATGGGCGCAAGCGTAAAGCATGTTTACGCAATCATGTCAGGTAAGGGCGGCGTTGGAAAGTCAATGGTAACAAGCCTTCTTGCTGCAAAGTTCATGCAGGCAGGAAAGAGGGTAGCAATCCTTGATGCCGATATCACAGGACCTTCAATCCCGAAGGCTTTTGGCCTTGAGGGACAAAGAATTTCAGCAACTGAGGACGGCTCACTTATGTTCCCAAGCGTAACTGCAAACGGAATCCAGGTCATGAGTGCAAACCTTCTTCTTGAGAATGCAACAGACCCTATCGTATGGAGGGGCTCACTTATTTCGACAGCTGTAAAGCAGTTCTATGAGGAGACACTCTGGGAGGATGTGGACTACATGTTCGTTGACATGCCTCCGGGAACAGGCGATGTTCCGCTTACAGTATTCCAGTCACTCCCGGTTGACGGAATCGTTATCGTAACAAGCCCGCAGGATCTTGTTTCAATGATCGTTGGCAAGGCTGTAATCATGGCAAAGAAGATGAACCTTCCTGTAGTTGGTCTTGTTGAGAACATGTCATACCTTGAGTGCCCTGACTGCGGCAAGAGGATTGAGGTATTCGGCCACTCAAAGATCGAGGAGGTTGCCAAGGAGTACGGCTTAAGCGTTCTTGCAAAGGTGCCGATTGACCCGCAGATTGCAGAGCTCATGGATAACGGCCACGTTGAGGAGTTCGAGCTTCCGTACCTTCAGAATGCATACGATACAATCACAAGGATTGATAAGGTATTTGGTTAATATATGAAAAAAGTACTTGTTGCCGGCGGCGCCGGCTATATCGGCACACATACGATGGTTGAGCTCTTTGAGAGCGGTTTTGAGGTTGTCTGCGTTGATAACCTCTACAACTCATCGATGGAGGCCGTTGAGAGAGTGGAGAAGATATCGGGAAAAAAGGTAAATTTCTATGAGAGCGACCTTTTAAACAAGGACGAGCTTATGGACATTTTCGATAAGGAGCATCCCGATGCAGTAATAATGTTTGCGGGCTACAAGGCAGTCGGCGAGTCTGTTGAAAAGCCGCTTGAGTATTATTACAATAACCTCCTTTCACTCATGAATGTCTGTGACGTAATGAGGAAAAAGGACTGTCATTCAATCATTTTCTCATCGTCAGCCACTGTTTACGGTGACCCTGAAAGGTGTCCTGTTACAGAGGAGAGCCCGAAGGGTGAAATCACAAACCCGTACGGCCAGACAAAGTCAATGATTGAACAGATCCTCATGGATTTGAGCAAGGCAGACGATAAGCTTAATGTAATCCTTTTAAGGTACTTTAACCCTATCGGTGCACATCCATCTGGACTTATCGGAGAGGACCCGCAGGGCATCCCGAATAACCTTGTTCCCTACGTTGCACAGGTTGCAGTAGGAAGAAGGGAAGCTGTCCATGTATTCGGAAATGACTACGATACACCTGACGGAACAGGTGTCAGGGACTACATCCACGTTGTTGACCTTGCAAAGGGTCACGTAGCAGCGCTTAATGTAATCGAAAAGGCACCGGGACTTCACATCTATAACCTCGGAACCGGCACAGGCTATTCAGTTCTTGATGTTATCCATGCCTATGAGAAGGCATGCGGCAAGGAGCTTAAATATGTCATCGACCCGAGGCGCCCGGGAGACATCGCAATGAATTACTGCGACCCGACAAAGGCATTAAAGGAGATGGGCTGGAAGGCCGAGAAGACAATTGAGGACATGTGTGCCGACAGCTACAGATGGCAGAGCATGAACCCGTACGGATATAAGGAGACAGAGCATCCTTCGATATGTTTACAGTAGTTATTGGCGGAGGAGCAGCAGGAATGGTTGCAGCGTACGAGGCTGCGGCTAACGGAAACAGGGTGCTCCTTCTTGAAAAGAACGAAAAACTTGGAAAAAAGATATATATCACAGGCAAGGGACGCGGAAACGTAACCAACGCCTGTGATTTTGATGTGTTTATTTCGAATGTCGTAAGAAACCCGAGGTTCATGTATTCATCCCTCAAGGGCTTCGACCAGACTGCCGTAATGGACCTGATGGAGTCATTTGGAACGAGGGTAAAGATCGAGAGGGGACAGCGTGTTTTCCCCGTTAGCGACCATGCCTCGGACATTACAAAAGCACTCACTAAGGCTATGGAATCAGTTGGTGTTGAGATAAGGCTTAACACCAATGTAAAAGAGATACTACCAGGCTTTACCGTAAAGACAAACAAGGGTAGCTTTAAGTGTGACAGCGTAATCGTTGCAACTGGAGGTCTTTCATATCCATCGACTGGCTCTACGGGAGACGGCTACAGGTTTGCCTCTGACTTTGGCCTTGAGGTGCTGCCGCAGTCACCGTCACTCGTATCGGTTCACTGCGAGGGAGATTTTAATGCTCTTGCAGGCGTAAGCCTTAAAAACATTGGCCTTAGGGTAACGAGAAAGGACAACGGCAAGAAGGTAAACGAAGGACAGGGAGAGCTTCTCTTTACACATAAGGGATTAAGCGGTCCGCTAATTCTTTCAGCCTCGGCAATCCTTTCAGGAATGATTGATAAGAATAATAAATACATTTTCTCAATAGACCTCAAGCCTGGCATGAGCGAGGAGGAGCTTGACAAACGAATCCTCAGTGAGTTTGAGGAAAAGAAAAATGCAGACCTTGGTAATGTGATGGCAAGCATGCTCATTAATGGCATAAGACAAGAGGTCATCGAAAGGTCAGGCTTAAGCACCTCAAAGAAGGCAAGGGACATCACAAGGGCAGAAAGGGAGAGACTTGTAAAAAACATTAAGAGCCTCGAATTTACGGCCTTTGAGTCAGGCGGCTTCGAGGAGGCTGTTGTAACTAAGGGTGGTGTAAGCGTTAAGGAGCTTAACCCAAAGACCATGGAGTCAAAGAAGGTTCCGGGACTTTATTTTGCGGGAGAGGTTGTCGATGTTGACGCAATGACGGGAGGCTTTAACCTGCAGTGTGCATTCTCAATGGGAGTGGCTGCGGGCAGGAACCAGGCAAAGGAGGAATTCTAAATGTACAGTATTGCACTTGACGGACCGGCCGGTGTCGGCAAATCCACTATAGCAAAGCTGCTTGCTGAAAGGCTTAACTACGTATATGTTGATACGGGGGCACTCTACAGGGCAATTGCCGTTTACTTCCTTGATAACGGCCTTAATGCTGAGTCTGTTAGCACCTCGGACGATGAGGTTACCGTGCTTCTTTCACAGATTGAGGTTGAAATCAGGTACATTGACGAAAACCAGCATGTTTTCATTAATGACACTGATGTAACGGGAAGACTCCGTACTGAGGACGTTTCAAAGATGGCTTCTGTAAGCTCTGCACTTCCAAAGGTCAGGGCAAAGCTACTAGAGCTTCAGAGGGACATGGCTAAAAAGTATAACGTCATAATGGACGGAAGGGACATCGGAACAGTTGTCCTTCCTGGTGCCACACTAAAAATCTTCCTTACGGCAAGACCTGAGGTCAGGGCAATGAGAAGGTATAAGCAGCTTTTGGAATCAGGTAAGCTCGGGGACCAGACGCTTGAGGAACTGACCTGTGAAATCGAGGAAAGGGACCACCGTGACTCAACACGTGCCATTGCACCCCTTAAGCCAGCTGAGGATTCAGTAATCATTGATTCCTCAGAGCTTATGATGGAGGAAGAGGTTAATCTCATAATCAGTTATCTGGAGAAGAAAATTGAAGGTTAAGGCAGCATTAAGTGCGGGCTTTTGCTACGGAGTCGAAAGAGCCGTAAAGACCGTTTACGAGGAAACTGAAAAGGGCAGGAAAATATATACCTACGGACCAATAGTCCATAATGACCTCGTTGTTGAGGAACTTCACGAAAAAGGTGTAAGCGTAATCCGTGACAGGGACGAGCTTATGAAAAAATGTGAGGACGGGTCTCTTAAGGGAAGCACTGTCATTATCCGTGCACACGGCATTGGCGACGATGAGATGAAAATCCTCGAGGAACAGGAAAACGTCAGGATAATCGACGCGACCTGTCCGTTTGTAAAGAGGATCCACACCATCGTAAAGGAGGCCTATGCAGCGGGGAATGACATTGTCATAACGGGTGACAGGGAGCATCCGGAGGTGCGTGGAATACTCGGTTGCATCGAAAATGACGCAATTGTCATCTCTTCGACAGAGGAAGCACTAAAAATTGCACAAACAAATTCGTCAAATTGCATAACGATTGTGTCACAAACTACATTTAATGCCCAAAAATTCAAAGAAATTGTTGAAATTTTTGTTAATAAGTTGTATATTACCAATGTTGTGAATACTATTTGCAGCGCTACACAGACGAGACAGCAGGAGGCCAGGGCTCTGAGTGCCGAATGTGATGTGATGCTTGTTATTGGAAGCAGCGGATCATCGAACACGATGAAGCTATTTGACATCTGTAAATCGCTGTGCAGGGTAACGTATTTGATACAGAATTTAGAGGAACTTAAAAAGGTAACTATCACTAATTCCGTGCGTTGCGTAGGTATTACTGCAGGGGCATCGACCCCAAAAAATATTATCGAGGAGGTTCTAGATTATGTCAGAACTCAGTTTTGAAGAGATGCTCAATGAGTCTCTTAAAACAATACGTATAGGAGAGGTAGTGACCGGTAAGGTTCTCGATGTTAAGCCAGGCTTTGTTACACTTAACATTGGATACAAGTCAGATGGAATCATCCAGAAGTCAGACTGGTCATCTGATCCTACAGTTGATCTCTTAGAGGCAGTTAAGCCGGGCGATGAGATCGAGGTAAAGGTTAAGAAGCTTAATGACGGCGAAGGTCTTGTTGTTCTCAGCCACAAGGAGATTATGGACGACAAGGTTAACGAGAAGGTTCAGGAAGCTTTCGATGCCAAGGAAGTTGTAACTGGTAAGGTAGAGAAGGCTGTTAACGGCGGTCTTGCTGTTATCTTCGAGGGCGCTAGGGTATTCATCCCTGCAAGCCTTGTATCAGACGTATTCGAGAAGGATCTTACAAAGTACGAGGGTCAGGAAATCGAATTCGTTATCACAGAGTTCAATCCTGCTAAGCGCAGACTCATCGGCGACAGAAAGCAGCTTATCTCAGCAGCTAAGGCTGAGGCTAAGGCTAGACTTCTTGAGTCAATCGCAGTTGGCGACGTAGTAGAGGGTACAGTTAAGAACATCGCTGATTTCGGTGCATTCATCGACCTCGGTGGTGCTGACGGACTTCTTCATGCTTCAGAGATGGGCTGGGGAAGAACAGAGAGCCCGAAGAAGGCATTCAAGCCGGGCGACACAGTACGTGTAATGATTAAGGAAATCAAGGAGAACAAGATTGCCCTTACACGTAAGTTCCCAGATGAGAATCCTTGGGTTGTTTCTCTTACGAAGTATGCTCCTGGCACAGTTGTAACTGGTAAGGTTGCAAGACTTGCTGACTTTGGTGCATTCGTAAACCTTGAGCAGGGTATCGACGCACTCCTTCACGTTTCTCAGATTTCTAACGAGAGAATCGAGAAGCCGGCTGACGTACTTAAGGTTGGTGATGAGATCACAGCTAAGGTTACAGACCTTAACGCAGCTG
>JAUNDA010000088.1:6373-8154 GCA_030526295.1 Eubacteriales bacterium | reverse complement strand
GGTTAGGTGTGGATATAGGTAAGAATCCGAAATAATAGAGACTATTTACGGACTAAACAACAATTTGACCATTTGGATACGTAATAAGATTATTTTTTTACGTATTTTTAGATAGGAATTGGACAGAAAACCGTAAATGCCCTCTATCCAACAGAGAAACTATATTTAAACATATTATATCCAATACTCTCATAGAAGCCAAGTGACAATTTGTTTGACTATTGTTAATAATTCATAGAGCATATATTGTCTCATGAATTGCAAAACCCTCGCTCAATCATGAGCAAGGGTTCTGTGATATTTGTATTTATTGATGTTTTTCAAACTTTCGCAAGCTCGCCCTGTATCACAATTATTTATTGTGGCTGCCAGCATCATGGATTACAAATTGTCCATTGTCCATTTGTATTCATTTATGGCCTGGGCATAGCTTAATGCAGCCGACTTTACGCCAGACTCATATGACAGGCATTCAAGCTCCTTTGCCGCATATTCGGTGAGCGAAATCATACCAAGCTCATACTGCCTCCTGGCCTGCTCCTTTGTGAGCCTTGCCCTTTCGGCGCTGATTGATGACACCTCATATTCTGCCTTCTTGTCAAGAAGACCCGCATACATAAGGTCGTACTTGTTTACAGCCTGCATTCTTGCGGAATTAATTTTCCCCTCAATTCGCTTTGTAGCTGCGTCCTTATATTCCTCGGCACTCTTTACATTGCCATCCTCGGAAACAAAGCGGTTTCTGTCCTCTTCGGGGTTTATCGACAACACATAATTTGTGTCAGGTGCCGGAACGCCTCCGATCTCTGGTACGTTTTCAGCCGAATATCCTGTCTGGAGGCCGATATTCACTTTTACCTGGTAAATTCCGTTATCGATTGTCTTAAGTGTATTCCTTGCCTTAACAAGATTTGCATCGGCACTTGCAATGTCAATATCAGTTGCAAGCCCCTGCTCCTTAAGCGTTCTCTGCGTGCTGCAGACCTTTTCGTAAATACCTATCTGCTTAACCACGAGTTCCCTGTTAAGCATAAGGCCGTTATATGTAAAGAACAGACCCTCTATCACCTGTATGAGCTGCTTTCTTATAGGAGAAAGCTGCTTGGTCATCTGGTATTTGATTTTTGTATATGCTCCGTTATACTGCGAAATACCGCTGTTAACCTGTGAACGGTTTGACTTAAGTGCCGTTTTCTGGTTGTTGAGCATCCTGATCATCTGCGCTGCAGTTGTGCCATACTGGTCAACAACCTGTGTTGCCGGAAGCTCCTTGAATGCCCTTATGTTTTCATCTATCTGCGCAATTGCATCCTCGATGGTTTCCTTTGTCTGCTCGAGCTTCTCCGTGTCCTTGTCCACTCCCTGGCTAAAGGTAACGAGGTTGTTATCTATCATGTCTGCAGCCATTCTGTATGACGGGTTGTAATATTTTACAAGATTCTCGATTTCATCCCACTCGACACGGTTATCCATGATTCTTGCATAGGTTGCCTCGTCAAGATCCCTCATTGCCTCTGCGGGTCCGTCCGCAAACGAAACAACGCCTATGCCAATGCTTAGGCACATGACGAGTGTTATGCATATGAACTTTTTTAATTTTCCGCGTATCATTATTAATTTAGGTAATCTTCCATTATTAGATAATTGTGAATTACCCGGCAATTGAATTGCCGAGGATTCCCGCCTAAAATCTGCAAATTCTGTTTAGGTAATCACAAAACTTCGCCCAATGTCTGGCCCGCCTTAGGCTCAGATATCAGAGTTGTCTGGTCTGCCGTAGG
>JAUNDA010000088.1:0-6363 GCA_030526295.1 Eubacteriales bacterium | reverse complement strand
CTTATGTATCAGGTTAGCCATAGGCTCAGTTATCAGCCCTGCCATACATAAGCTCAGATATCAGACCTTCCCAGGCTCAGACATCAGGTAAGGCCGTTAACAACAGCGTCGTAATCAACCCTTGCTGCCACGAGGTCATAGTAGGCCGATGTGATTGCACTTCTTGAAGAATTAACGGTATTTTCAGCTGCCTTATACTCTATCTGGGAGATGGTTCCGTTTTTAAGCTGGTTCTTTGCCTTTTCGAGGTTCTGCTCACTTACACGGCATGACGCAACCTCCGCATCATACGAAGCCTTCGCATATGCAAGCGAGTCATAGGCACTCTGGTATTTTGTCTTTACCGTATTGGTATCGTTATTAAGTGTCCTTGTGTACTTAACCTCTACATCAGTATCTGCATGGTACTGCTTCGCATTCTTAAGAAGGATGTTGTCGATTTGCAATGTATAGCTTTGCGCTAGACACTTTTCAAGGTCAGCCGCCTGGTCGATGTTCATGACGGTTGCCACGTCAATCTGCGGCATCGGGCCTATCTGTGGTTCCCCGTAATACTGCCATCCGCATGAAACAATGAGGTTTCTGTATGCATTCCTTACATTTGCCTCCATTGTGTTGGTACTTATAAGTGCCTTCTGGTAGCTCTCGAGCGCTGAGATTTCCTCAAGGTATGTGGCTGTCCCTGCTGCCCTCTTGTTCTTTACCGATTCATAATTGCTCTTTAGATATGCAACCTGGGCATTATGGGAATCACGCGATGCAATTGCCCTGTAATAATCAATGAATTTAGTCCTTACCGACTTTTTAACCTCTTCATTTGCCTTAAAGTAATTAAGCCTTATTGTTTCACTGTCACTTACGGAATCCGCTGCCTGCGAACGAAGTGAATCAGCCTGTGACAGGTATGACGCTGCCGTGAGTCCGCTTGTATCCTCTGTCTCATAAGCCTTCTGCTCATAATTATCGGCAAGCCTCATCATGCTGTTAGCAATTTCCTCGGCATTCTTAGAACGGTTTTCATCGTTTTTGTAGGCATATTCATTGTCAAGAATCTCCGGATTATACTCATCCGCAAGCCCGTCTATCTCATCCCACTCAAGAAGGTCATCCTCAAGGCGTGCCCATTCCTCCTCGCTTCTTGAAAAGCGCGGATTTCTTGCATATGTAAGTGAGCTGCATGCAAGTGCCGCCACAAGTGAAACAGATACGATTTTTATAAGTTTATTTTTCATAACTTTCTTTTTTAACCCTCGTCCTCAAGCTCTGCGTAAACAGTCTTTGTTTTCCTGTTACCATTCATTACCGCATAGTATACCGGAAGCACAAGGAGCGCCATAACTGTTGATGTAATGAGTCCGCCTACGTTTACGATGGCAAGTCCCTGCATGAGTGCCGCCGTTCCTGTTCCGAATACACACATCGGAATCATTGAAAGAACCGTTGTAAGCGTTGTCATCATAATCGGACGAAGTCTTATTGCACCCGCCTCGATCAGCGCAGGTTCAAGCTCCATTCCGTCCTGTCTAAACTGGTTAACTGTATCTACATAGAGAATACCGTTATTAACTACGGTACCTATGAGCATCAGGAAGCCCACAAGTGAAACCATCGACAAATCGATATCGAAAAGCCACATGAGAAGGAATGAACCAATACATGCAAACGGGATTGTTGTCATGACCATGATCGAGAATCTCGGTGACTCAAACTGAGCAGCCATTACTACGAAAATCAGGAAGATACTGATTGCAATCGCAGTATAGAGCGAAGTGAGCTCGTTAGTGAGCATCTTCTCGATTGTCGATGACGATCTCTGTGTTCCGTTTACAAGGTTAGGTGTAATGTATGTGTCAATGAGGTCATTCTTTGTTCCAGTTGTTGCAAGCTTTGTATACTGTGCGGTGATCTCGCATACATACTGCTTGTCCTTACGCTGGATTGCCTTGGGGCTATCCTCAAAGGTTACCTCTGCAATGTCCCTAAGGAATACCGTGCTTCCTGTCTGGGAGCTTAAGCGGATGTTTTCAACCTCGTTAAGCGTGTCAAACTCAGTTTCGGGATACTCAATCCTTATGTCAAGCTCCTGTCCGTCAACCTCCATTGTGTCGGCACCAATACCCGTCATGAGCATGTATACACTGGATGAGACCTGAGCAGGCACAAAGCCCTCTGCCGCTGCCGCTATCTCATCGATGTGAATCTTGATAATCGGAGAGGCATTATCCATGGACGACGCAACACCAGTCACACGGTTATCATTATTCATCTGTGCCTTGATTCTTTCAGATACCTCATGGAGGCTGTCGTACGATGAATTTACAAGCATGACACTAAAGCCGGTGCCAGCATTCATCATAGACGTATATGATGAATTTGAAATTGTGATGTCGCAGTTGTCTACCCTCTCAAGCTTTTCCTTCCAAAGCTCGATTGTTTCCTTAGTCGTCTTTTTCCTGTCCGACTTAAGGTATGCAGTAAGTGATGCAGAACCGCCGCCACCTGAAAGAATGGAACCACCGCCTGAGGAAAGCATATACGCCTCGATATCCTCATCAGTTGTTACGGTCTCCTCAATTGTCCTTAAGATTTCATCCTGCTTTTCAATAGTAAGATTAGGTCTTAAGTTAATCGAAACCGCTATCTGTCCCTGGTCGATGTCAGGCATGAGCGAGGTTCTCATCGTAAACACAAGTCCGATTGAACCAAGGAATAAAAGCATCGTTGTTATAAGTACGGCCTTCTTATGCTTTAGAAGTCCTTCCATTATACGTCTGTAGCCGCCCTGCATGAGCCTTATTGCCCTGTATGCTGGTGCAATCTCCTTTTCAACAGGCTTATAGAAGGTATAGCAAAGAGGTACGATTGAAATAGCCGAAAGGAATGAAGCCACCATACAGAAAACGATGTTAAGGCCCATCGGCTGGAAGAACTGGCTTGCCAGTCCGTCCGTAAATGCAATCGGCAGGAATACGACACAGGTTGTAAGTGTCGAGCCGAGAATTGAATCGATTACAATTCCTGTTCCGTTAACAGCTGCATGGATGTAGCCCTTAAAGCTTCTCTCGGGCGAACCCTCCATTACCCTGAAGCACGATTCGAGAACAACGATTGAGTTATCAACCATCATTCCGACTGCAAGAACCAGGGAGCCGAGTGTAATGATATTAAGTGAATAGCCCATCGACCACATTGCAACAAGTGCCGCAAGGATTGCAAGCGGGATTGATGTCGCAACAATGAGCGATGCCTTGAAATCACCATAGAATACAAAGAGCACAACAAACGAAATGAGGACAGCTACGATAAGTGTCTCAAACATCGTCTTAAGCGCCTGAAGAATCTGGTCGGCAGAGTCCTCTACGATGATGTAGTTGAAATTCGGGTCCTTTGCCTTAAGTGAGCTGAGCGTATCCTTTACCTTTCTTGATACGTCAACAGCCGTATACTGCTGGTTTCTCTCAATTGAAAGGATTACATTGTCCTCTCCGTTATAGCGTCCGATTGAAGCTGCCTTTTCCTGACGCCTGTTGACCTTTGCAATATCCTCAAGATAGATGATGTTGCCACCGCCTGCAGTAATAGGAATTCTCTTAAGGCTCTCAGGTGTCATGTACTCAACACCGGTTGAGATTGTCATGTTTGTATTGCCCACGGTTGTAGAGCCTGCGGGCATTGTATATGAAGCCGCACCCACAAGCTGGGCCACGGTTGTAATGTCTAGTCTGTACTGTGAAAGTTTTTCGGGGATAAGTTCAATCTGAATGTAGTCATCTGCACCACCTGAAACAGAAACGCTTGCAACTGCGCTCAGCTTCTCAAGTTCAGGCACGATGTCTGATTTTGCATAGTTTGCAATGTTGTTAACCGCCGAGTTGTTGACGCAAAGATACATTGCCGAGAGCTGGTCGACGTTCATCTCAAAGATGAGCGGGTCAGATGCATCCTCGGGTAGCTTTGCCTTTGCAAGATCGAGCTTTTTACGAAGCTGTGAATAGGCATTGTCCATATCTGTGCCGTATTCATAGGTTATCATCGTGAGGCCGTAGTTTTCATACGACATTGATGTGATATTATCTACATCCGCAAGCGTCGCACAGTAATCCTCGACCTTTTTTGTTACAAGCTCGTTAATGTCCTCGGGTGAAGCTCCCACATATGTTGTCTGAATGATAAGCATGGGCATGCTTATGTCGGGTGTAAGCTCAAGCTTCATGTTGATAAGAGCCATTACACCAAAAAAGATGAGAGACAGTACGACAAGCAGTGTCGTTACAGGTCTTTTTAATACTGTTTTGGTCAGCCTTTTCATCAGTTAACGCCTCCAAGTACCTGAACGGATGCGCCCTCAAAAAGCTGTGAAGTCCATGTGATAATAATCTCAGTGTTTTCGTCAATACCACTGAGGATTTCTGTTTTCTTTGAATCAGTGATTCCTGTTATTACCTCTGTTTTATGAACAGTTGCGGCGCGGTTACCGTCGGCAACAATGGTGCTGCTTCCCTCGTCATAGGAAACAGTATATACATATGTATGGCCGCCGTCATAATAGATGGTATCTGTCGGAACGAGCACGGTATCCTCAGATCTTTCAGAAACGAAGAACACCTTTACGGATGAGCCTGCAGGAACCTGCTTTGCCCCCTTAATATTAGCCTTAACAAGATAAAGGCCTGTTGTCTGTCCTGGAATTGTGTCCTTTGAGGTGATTTCGCCGTCATAGATAACGCCCTGCTTTTCAACACGCACGGCATCGCCAACCTCAATCGAACTTATGAGTCTGTCTGTAACATTAAACTGAAGCTGTCCGTCTCCGCCTACAGATATAACTGCTACAGGTGACTGCTGGCTTACGAGTCCATCAATAGTCATGCTTGTTGAATCAACATTTCCTGAAACAGGAGCCGTAACAACGGAATATTCAACATATGTGTCATACTGGAGCTTTGCGCTCTCATAGGCTGACTGCGCGCTGTCTGCTCCTGCCTTTGTCTGTTCGTATGTCTGAAGTGATACGTCTCCGCTCTTATAAAGAGCCTCCATTCTTTCAAGGTTTGCACTGTAAAGATCAAGCTGTGCCTTTGCCTGGTCAAGCTGGAGCTTTGCTCCGTCAACCTGCTTTGAGTTATCAATTTCGCAGATCGGATCGCCCTTTTTTACAGTATCCCCAGTCTTTACATAGACCTTCTTAACCTCTCCCGCAAGCTTAGGAACAACATAATAAACATCGCCCGGGAGCATGGTGCCCACAAGCGCTGTTTCAACCTCAACCGTTCCTATTTCTGGTGTTCCCACCGATACCGTTGATAATGGGGTCTTATCGACCTCTTCCTTTATAAAAAAGATACGCCTTACGGCAAGCACCACTACTGCGGCAATGACAATTCCGAGGAAAATCTTTCCTGCCCTTCCCCAATTAAATTCCTTCTTTTCCATACAAACAAACCTTATTCCTTCTTTGTGGTATCTTTATCTTTATTTAATCCCCATGTATAGAAATTCACGAGAATACACAACGTGGCGAAGAATCATCATCTTTCGTCACCAACTGCAAAGATACTCATTTTAAAATACTCTATGAAGTATGCCACAAAGAATGTGCGAATATGTGTTTAAAAAATATTTTTTTAATTAAAATTCAGTTCCCTGCTCTTCCTTAAGCTTTAAAAGCACTGCCTTCTCCTGATTGTCGATATGACGCTCAATCATCACAAGACCCTTCTCAAGGTTTCTGTCACGAAGGCTTTCAACCATTGCCTTATGCTCATCCTTTAAAACGTCCCTGTACTTATGGCTCTTAAGATACTCAAGGCGGTATCTGTACATGCTCTCCTTGAGGTTTGCGAGGATTTCGCGAAGCTTGTTATTTCCTGCAGCGTCATAGATGACAAAATGGAAGTTTTCATCAAGCTCAGCCATGAGGATTGTATCCTCTCCGTCTGCCGCATTGTCAAATGCTATCCTTCTTTCGTCAAGCTCCTTAAGCTGCTCCGGTGTGATGTTTTCATACGCAAGCTTGAATGCCATAATCTCGAGATTTGTTCTAACCTGCAATACATCCCTCAATGTCTTTCCTGAGATTCCGGCTACCTCTGCACCCTTTCTTGGGATAAGTGTAACGAGGCCCTCCTTGGCCAGCTTATGAATGGCCTCCCTGATGGGTGTTCTCGATACTCCCATCTTCTCGGCAAGCTGAAGCTCCATAAGGCGGTCGCCTGGCTGGAGTTCGCCCTTGATAATGGCCTTTTTTAAGGTTGTGAACACAAGCTCCTTAAGTGGCATAAATTCGTTGAAAACAATAGTAAAATCAGAGTTCATGTTTAGTCTCCTATCCATTAAAGCATTGTATGCTTAAATTGTACCAAT
>JAUNDA010000087.1 GCA_030526295.1 Eubacteriales bacterium | reverse complement strand
CTGCTTTGAGCCCGGTACATACTTCTCGATTGCAGCGATGTATTCCTCTCTTCCAACAGGAATTGTAACATCCATCGGTGTGCCGTCACTGTATTTTGAAATGCAGCGGTAGCAGTCCGGAACTGTAATCCAGTCAATCTTTACACCGTTTTTCTCCATGATAAGCCTTACGTGTCCCTTGTCATTGTCTGCACCGTAATCACAGATTTCATGAACACTCGGGTCGAATTCAAAACGGCCTCTTATAAATGAAGAAGCACATCCTCCCGGCAGGTTATGCTGGTCTATAAGGAGTGTTTTCTTACCTTTAACAGCACAGGATACAGCCGCACTTAAGCCCGCATTGCCCGCACCGACTACAACAACATCATACTTTGCTGCCATAGATTTATCCCCCTCTTTTTTAAAGTCGTGAAATATTCACTCTGACAAATTTATCACAGCCATTGTGCACCGTCAACATTTAGTTGAACTTAAGTTGCTTATTAATTAGGCAATATTGACAATGAGCATTTGCAGGTCTACACTTACACAGATAATGTTTTGTGAAACAAAAAAACAGGAGGGGAATATATGGGCAATAGTAAATTTGACTGCGTGGTAATCGGTGCAGGTCTTGCCGGCATGTCAGCTGCCATTACTGTTGCGGCCAAGGGCAAAAAGGTATTGTTGCTTGAGCAGCACAATTTACCTGGCGGATGTGCATCCAGCTTTGTCAGGGGCCGTTTCGAATTTGACGCATCACTTCATGAGTACTGCGGTCTTGGAAAGAAGGGCGACTGGGGTTTACCTGGTAAAATCATGATGGAGGAGCATGGTCTTGACATCAACTGGATCTATATCCCGGAGATGTACCGCTGCATAGGAACGACAAGATCCGGAAAGCACTTTGACATCACACTTCCAACAGGCGTTGAGAACGTCATTAAGAAGATGGAGGAGGTTGTTCCCGGAAGTGAGGAGCCTATGCGTATCTTCATGTCACTTGCCAAGGAATGCGTAGAGGCAAATGACTACTTCTCAGACAACATGTCAACTGTAAAGAAGGACGGCTTCCTTAAGACCGATAGCCTTTACTTTATGACACACTTCTCAAACTTCCTTAAGGTAGCCGAGCGTCCATTTAACGAGGTTATGAGAAAGATCGGTATGCCTGAGGACGCAATTGACATCCTCGACGTATACTGGACATATATCGGAGCTGACTATGACAAGATGAGCTTCGTTCACCAGGCATGGATGTTCTACATGTATGCTAACTACGAGCCGACAATCAACGACAACAACGCCCATGGCATGACAATGGCATGTATCGAGAAGTTCCGTTCACTCGGCGGTGAGGTATGGCTTAACACAAAGGCCCTCAAGGTCTGCGGCGATAAGGATGGCAATGTTACAGGCGTTCTTACAGACGTCGGAATGGTTGAGACAAACTATGTCATTGCAAACGTTAACCCGGAAATTGCTTATAACAAGCTTCTTGACGAGAACATCAAGGTTCCGGAGCGTGAGTACAAGAGGGTAAATGCAGAAAAGCACGGCATCCGCTTCTTTAATGCATATGTAGCCTGCAATAAGAGCATAGAGGAGCTTGGAATTAAGGATTATACAATCTTTATGCCAGGCACCTTCGATAACAGAAAGAACATCGAGTCCTCTAAGTCATATGAGGACAACACACATAGCGTAGTTGTAATCTATAACGTTGTTAACCCTGATGCTTCACCTAAGGGCACAACAGTTATGACCTTTACCATCTGCTATACAGAGGATGTATGGGGCGATTTCACGCAGCGTGAGTATGTTCACAAAAAGCAGGAGCTCTTTAAGAAGGTTATGGATAACTTCGAGAAGGACACCGGAATCATCATCCACGACTGCATCGAGGAAATCGAGCTTGCATCACCATGGACCTTCGCCAACTATCTCCAGACTCCTGAGGGAACCTGCTATGGTTACATGGTAGATAACTGGGATACGATGCTTTCAAGGCTTATGGCCATCCGTAAGGACCAGCCGATTAAGGGCTTCAAGACAGTTGGTGCCGCAGGTGCAAGAGGCGACGGATACAACATGACCTATACAAACGGCAACGACATCGGAAAGATTGTCCTTGAGGAAATGGAAAAGGAGGGTAAATGATATGTCAAAGGTTAAATTAAAGAACTATGGTCTTATGGATATCATGTACTTTTCCAATAAGCCAAAGGAGAGGGAAAAGAGAATCCAGGAAGCATCTGCTGCAAAGACTGATGCAACCTTTAAGTGTAATGAAAAGGCAGCCGAGCGCCACCCCGATGAGCAGTTCTTTGTAATCGAAAAGGTTACCGAGCGTGCTGAGGGCGTTAAGAGCTATACCCTTAGAAAGATTGACGGAACAAACCCGGCATTCTTCCGTGCAGGACAGTATGTTGTAATAAGGCAGCTTATCGACGGCAAGCTTATCGCACGTCCTGTTTCAATAAGCTCTGGTCCTGCCGAAACACTTGACGGAACAATCGAACTTACAGTTAAGCTTGTTCCCGACGGCTTTCTTTCAAAGTATATCTATGAAAACTGGAAGGAGGGCGACGAGGTCGTAACCTCAGGCCCGCAGGGACTCTTCTACTACGAGGGACTCAGGGACCAGAAGAACGTAATCGCAGTATGTGGCGGTAGCGGCATCACTCCTGTTCTCTCAATGGCAAAGGCCATCGAAAGCGGTGACGAGGACTTTAACCTCACTGTTCTCTACGGATCACGCACAACTAAAGACATGCTCTTTGCAGACGAGTTTGCCGCTGTTATGAAGAACACGGATAAGGTTAAGCTCGTAAACGTCTTTTCCGAGGAGGAAAAGGAAGGCTCAGAGCACGGCTTCATTACAGCCGAGCTTATTAAGAAGTATGCCGGTGAGGAAAGCTATTCACTCTTTGCATCAGGTCCGCAGGCTATGTATAACTTCCTTGATAAGGAGGCCCAGAAGCTCGGACTTGACGAAAGACACTACCGTAAGGAGCTCTTTGGTTCGATTAAGGAGCCATGGACACTTCCTGGATATCCTGCTGAGGCAAAGGACAAGGTATTCACACTTAAGGTTAAGATGTGCAATCAGGAATATGAGATTCCGTGCAATGCAAACGAAAACATGCTCGTAGCACTTGAGCGTGCAGGAATAGCAGGCCCGAACAGATGCCGTGGCGGTGTATGCGGCTGGTGCAGAAGCAAGCTTCTCAGCGGAAACGTATTCATTCCTGAGTCGACTGACGGAAGAAGAAAGGCTGACAAGAAATACGGATACATCCATCCGTGCGCAAGCTTCGCTCTTTCAGACGTTTCAATCGAGGTTCCAAACAACAAATAACCCAAATAATAAAATACTGCAATAAACCAATTCGTCAGAGAGACCTCGCGCACCTTTAGCTTCTTAAGCGCGAACGGTCCTCTGACGAATATTTTAGTTTTATTTATGTCCAAAGACACAAAAAGATAAGCGAAGTTTTCTCCCGCTTATCTTTTTGCTTATTTGGATTTAAGGGTTTACTTATGCAGAAAGGAGTTTCTGCAGTTAACGCTTAAAAGGAAGCCGTATATGTGCACTGTGTGCTTGCAACGTTAACATTGTTAACTCCGTAAATGGCAGTTAACCTTGAAATAGCATCAGCATTCTTAATGGCACCATATGAGCCGTTATGTGACTGCTCGAACTCGATGTAGATGTTCTCCCCGCCGCAGTTGTAATATCCGTTTCTAAACCTCATCATGCCAAAGTATCCGTTATGGGCTGTTTCGATGCTATAGAAGTTGCCTGACGCATCCCTAATGAGTCCAGTAGTTACAAGCTTTCCATCTCTTCCGATGAGATACCATGCGTTCTTTCCGTTTGATGTAACCGCATCGTCACAAACCCATGAGCCTGTTACCATCTGTCCGCTACGGTTTCTTACGCTCCATGATCCATCCGTATTATTTACCCAGTACTGTGAGTATGTAATTGTAACAATCTCCTCTTCCTCATCAGTTGTTACCGGTGTCGGAGGTGTTGGAGGTGTCGGCGGCTTTGGTGCAGCGGTAAACTGTGCAGTATAAGTTGCATCTGCTGTTGCAGCTGCCACGGCCGGTGTCCATCCGCTAAAGGTATATGTATTATTTGCATCGGCTGGTTTTGTAGGAGTTACGCCTGCGTATGCAGGTGTTGCACCATGTCTTACAGTATCTGTCTTAAGCACTGTATTATTATAGTTCTTCCATGTGACTGTGTAGGTCACTCTGTCATAATAAATTTTTACAACAGTACTGCCGTCAGCCTTTATTTTTTCCTGTGTAAAAGGCTTAAGTATATAGCCTGTATATGTATTTGCAACTGCCGCCGTATCGTTACCTATTGTTCCCGAATAAGTCTTGGTCTGATTCTTATCATAACCATCGCCCTCCGCTTTTTGGAAGTAATACTCGGCTTTATATGTGGTTCCAACGATTGGAGTCCACTTTGCATAGAGTGTGGTATTACTAGTAACGGTATCTGTTGTAAAGTTCCATGCGGTTGTACAAGCAGCCTCCTTATACCAGCCTCCGAATGTAAAGCCTGCTGCTGTCGGTTCCGTCGGTGTCGTTGCCTTGGCACCCATTCTAACAGACTGCGTAGCAGGTGCTGTACCTGTTCCTGTTCCATTGAGGTCAAAGGAAACATTATAACAAACCCTGTCATAGTAAACATTTACTACAGTCTTTCCATCGCTCCTTATTGTCTGCTGGGTAATCGGCTGCGCTATGTAGCCAAGGGAAGTCATGTCAAAAGCTGTTGCTGCAGTAGTTGCCCCTGCTATACCATCTATAGGAACAGTACTATTTAAATTGTAACCATCATCATCAGCATGTTGTATCCAGTGGCTTACCTTGTACGTTGGGGTTGCAGAATACCACTTTGCATAGAGTGTGATATCGTTATTTACAGTATTGTTTGCAAAATCCCACTGTGTTGTATAATCCGTGCCATCAGTAAACCAGCCCTGGAAGGTATAGCCTGCCGCTTCTGTCGGCATAGTTGGCTGTGTAGCCTTGCCGCCCTTCGCAACTGTCTGCGTTCTTTCCAGTCCCATTATTCCAATTCCATTCGTGTCAAAGGTAACAGTATAGCTTGATGGTGTGGCACTCTTCGCCCCTGCCTTTAAGGCATTCGAAGCCGTTGCCGGTAATACCACACTGTCCGCCATCGCACAAATCGGTGACCCGAGCGCCAGTAAAAATACCAGTAGCCCTGCTACTATTCTTCTTATCCTAGTCTTTTTCATAAATACGCCCCTTTAATTCTAGTGATGTCTCTATTATATCGAATCGGGGGCATGATTTCGACAGATTGACAAATGTGTCAACTGACAGCTTCGTCAATCGTAAAAAAACGCTGCCTACACTTTCGTGCAAACAGCGTTTGAATTTACTTTTTTAATGCAGTCTTATGATAACTTAGCAAGCTGCTTCTGGAGCCAGTCCTTGCCATCTACGAATCTTGAAACGATGTAGCATACTACATAGTCTCCAGCTGCGTTGATCATTGTTGCAGGCGGGTCAACAAGGTTTCCGATAGCAACAAGGATCGGGAATGCGATCTCCATCTGTGTTGGGAAGAAGATAGAGCAGATGATGTACTCACCGATATATCCGCCACCCGGAACACCTGACATACCAACTGATGAAAGAACTGCTACGAGTAAGATTACAGGCATCTGTGCGAAGCTAAGCGGTGCGCCGAGAACTCCGAATACGAATGCGATCTTAAGTACGCATGAGAAGCAGCTTCCATCCATGTGCATTGTAGCACCAAGCGGGATAACCATGTCAGCAACATCCTTTGAGATACCTGTCTGGTAAGCCTCGTCGAGGTTTGTAGGAATTGTTGCAACTGATGAACATGTTCCAAGTGATACTACTGCAGGTCTTGTGATGTGCTGGAACATTGTCTTTACAGCGCCCTTTCCGCCACCGAATGCTGCGAAAAGCGGGAATGCTGTGAAGATGTAGATGAAGCAGAGCGGATAGTAAACAAGAAGTGCTCTTCCGTATGCTGCTGTAATCTGTGGGCCGTATGTTGCTACAAGCTCTGCGAAGATTGCGAAGAAAGCGATCGGTGCATAGTAAGTAACAATCTTTACGAACTTAAGCATTACGTTTGTGAGGTCTGCAAGCCACTGTCCAACCGGTGTCTCAGAACCGCCGTTAAGGTTTACTGCAAATCCGAAAAGGAGTGAGAAAACGATGAGCGGAAGCATAGCTCTTCTTGAAAGAAGTCCTGAGAAGTCAGATGTTGTGAAGAAGTTTACGATCATCTCTGAGATTGATGCATAATCTCCCATTTCCTCTGTCTCGATAACTGTCCAAGCCTCTGTTACCGGAGGAACTATCTTCATAATAACGAACATGATTGCTGCTGCAACAAGTCCTGTTACTACGAATGTTCCAACTGTTGTATAAAGAATCTTTCCGGCCTTCTTCATTGACTTCATGTTCGCAACTGCGCCTGCGATTGATGCAAATACAAGCGGAACTACGATACAGAACATCATGTTGATGAATACCTTACCGAATGGAGCAAGTACTGTTGCGTTAGGCCAGAGCCATCCGGTTATAGATCCCAAGATCATTGAAGCGATCATGATAATAAGGAATCTATAGTTTTTTGCTACTTCTTTCTTATTCATATGCCATTCCTCTCCTGTTGAAAAATTTTGTTTGGCTAATTATACTCTCTGAACCAGTTGTTATAGTTACTATAACCTCGTGTCATCATGTATAAATGTTATTGAGATTATAATCTATTGCTATTGCAATTACTATTGGATATTTCGCTTGAAACATCGCATTTTCTGCTATATACTGTCTGTATGAGCAATAATAACAAGGAAAAAAAGAATACAAACCCCGAGGGAGCGTCCTTAAGGGGATATCTTAATGAGGATTACAGGATATTCCATATAGTAAGCCATGAGACCAAGGAAATAGGTACACACTACCATGAATTCCACAAAATCATCTTCCTGGTATCGGGTAAGCTTGACTATATAATAGAAGGAAATACCTACGAGATTACACCTGGTGACATACTTCTTGTACCCTCCTACTCGATTCATAAGCCAGTATTTGACCCGGATGTCGAATGTGAGAGGTTTGTCATCTGGATCAGGGACACTGATGACGAATATACAAAGAAGCCATTCTCCGAGGTTCAAAACTCGAAATATTTTCTTGTACCATCTATTTCATACGAATATAACTCACTTATTTCGACTATATCAGAATTTTTTGAATGTTTTGAGAAGATATTTTCAGATGAGGGTGCTTTATCGGAGTATTATAAAAAGGCCGAGTTTGTAAAGCTCATGGTGAGTATCACGCGTATACTCACGGGATCAGGGGACAAGGCGGTAAGCAGCATCGGAACTCCGGTTACAAGTGATACCATTATCAATGAGGTGATTAACCACATTAACAAAAACCTCGCAGACGACCTCTCGGCCCCGACACTTGCTGAGCTATTCCACTTTAGTACAAGCCGCCTCGAGCACAGGTTCCGTACAGCTGCGGGCTGTTCACTCCATAACTATGTGCGCCAGAAGCGTCTTGTAAATGCCTCAAGACAGATTATGAACGGGGTTCCCATAAGGCAGGCTGCAATACAGTCGGGCTTTTCAGACTATTCATCCTTCTACAGGGCGTATGTAAAAATGTTCGGACACATGCCGTCAGGACAGTCTTCTTCCTGATTTCGTGAATTACCCGGCAATTGAATTACCGAGAATTCCCGCTTGATTTCCTAAATATAATAGGATATAATCGGTTTGTCCAAATTTTAACATTTGGGTCAGGAGTTAGCTTTGTAGAAAATGAATCCATATTTTCGTATTTTTGGATAGTTTATTTAGCTGTGCCATGCTTAAAAGCAGGGCACAGCTTTTTGTTAGTTTCTTTAAAGGTTGGAGGAATCAGATATGACCTACAGTTATTTTCCGGGATGTACCCTAAAAACTAAGGGTGCCGATCTGGACAGATACGGCCGCCTCGCAGCTTCGGAGCTTGGCATAATTTTGGAGGAGCTCCCCGACTGGCAGTGCTGTGGTGCCGTTTACCCGGTTGCAAAGGATGAGATTGCCACAAGGCTTTCCTCAGTACGTGCCCTGTCACAGGCACGCGACGATGGAAGGAAGCTTGTAACGCTCTGCTCGGCATGCTACCACGTGCTTAAGCGTGTGAATAATGACATGCTTAACGATGAGAACATCCGAAGTAAGGCAAATAACTACATGCAGCCCGAGGTTCCATATGCCGGAGAAACAGAGGTTCTTCATTACCTTGAGGTTCTTCGCGATGAAATCGGCTGGGACAAGCTTCGCGAGAGGGTGATTAAGCCTCTT
>JAUNDA010000086.1 GCA_030526295.1 Eubacteriales bacterium | reverse complement strand
TCTTTTTTCTGTAATTAATCCTGATTTTTGAGGAAACCTGCGGCGTTGCCGAGGAGGCTCTTTAGAATCTCTGAGCCGCCCGATGTGGCCTTCTTTGTAGCAGATTCTGCTTCAGCCTGTGAAGCAAGGAACTTGACCATAAGCTTGATGATTTCGTTTTCCTCTGCTGTAAGGAGTCCTAGTGCTGCCGACTTTGTGTCCTTGTCGGCCTTGCGGTAAGCTGTGAGAAGCTTCTTCTCTGCCGCTGTAAGCTTGTCACTGTCTGAGTCTGACTTTGTGGTCTTTGTAGTAGTTGTTGTCTTCTTTGCAGTGCTTGATGACTTTGTGCCTGCCACAAGGTCAAGGAGTGATTTCTGCGTAACTCCCGTAGCCTTGGCGATGGCCTTGTACTGGTCTACAGTGAGGTCCTTCTCTCCTCTCTCTGCGGCACTGATGTCGCGTGCCTCGAGTCCCTTTATCTTTTTCGCAAGTGCCTCCTGTGTAAGCCCCGCGTCTGTTCTTGCCTTCTTAATAAGAGTTCCGAGTTTCTTTGAAGCCATGTGTTTTCTCCTGTTTTCTAATATGTTCTATTCGTGATGCGGTGTCAGTATATTAATAAACTGAAATGTCTGACTCTGCGGCTCATCCTTAGATTATGATGCCGTTTAGATGGTCGCACTCGTGCTGGATGATTTCAGCCGTGTAGCCTGTGAATTTCGCATGCTTTTTTACAAAATTGGCTGTCTCATAATCAACCTCGATTTCGTCAAACCTGAGACACGGACGAACCCCGTCAAGCGACAGGCATCCTTCCTCGGTCTCGTATGGTTTGCTCTTTTTAGTGATGACCGGGTTAACCATCGTGTATCTAAACGGGCCGTCGGATATAGCAATGATGGCCTTAGGAACTCCAATCATGTTGCACGCCAGTCCCACGCATCTATCAGCGTTAGCCTTTAAGGTGTCGAGAAGGTCAGTTATCAGTGCGGCATCCTCTTTCGTAGCCGGCACAGCCTTCTGACTAAGTATTATCAAATCTCTGCAAATTTTTCTTTCCAAAATTAACGCTCCTCTTTACTTTTTGAAAAAGCCTCTTTTGCATTCTGGGTTCTGCCTGATTTGTAATCTTCATAACCACCCTGAAGCTTGGCATGAAACTGCGCCTCAGACATCTGAGAAATATCAATTTCAGCCGGTGGCTTTGGCAGCGTTACAGAAAACGGAATACCTCCAACTAACACAACCTGATTCAAGAACATATCAACAGCTGTAGACATAGGAATTCCCAGTCTCGAAAGAATAGTCTCTGCATCTGTTTTTAAAGTAGGATTAACCCTTAAATTAAGTGTAGCTGTTTTCTCCATATTTAAACCTCCGATACAATTATTGTAACGATAATGTCGTTACTTGTCAATGAGGTTCCTCAACTCGGTTGACCGTCTAGTAAATAAAATCTATAATCGTTTCAAAGGATGAGTTATGAAAAGAAGAAAAGCCATGAAAACAATCTTAATAATCTTATGTATCCTGGTGGTGCTATTCGTAGCAGGAAAGATGATTCTCTTCCCGAAATATGAGGCACTGCCTGTAAGCGGTAAATATGATATCGGCACCCTTGAGTACTGGGTTACCGAGGACATTGAGGATCCGTACCTAAAGGACGGCAGCAAGCGCGAGGTATGGGTAAGGGTATACTATCCAAGGAACTATGCTGAAAACAATGATAATGCGGGAAATATCGAAAAGCTCCCCGTTATGGCAGTTTCGCATGGTTCATGCGGCTCCATAGATAATAACGAGAGCCTGTACCGTGAGTGTGCGAGCAACGGATACGTGGTGCTTGCGCTCGGACATCCGGGTCATGCATTTGATGTTCTGCACTCAAACGGCAAAAAGCAGAGTGTAAGCTCCGAATACATAAAGGAAGTCGGTGCAATTAAACCGCAGGGTAATCCCGAGGAAGCGGTTATCCTATTTAAGAAATGGATGGATCTTAGAATGGCGGACATGAATTCCGTCATGGATGATTTCATTAAGAAGTATGAGGCAGCCGAAGCTGGAAACACGGACGCAGAGGGCCATGAAACTGCAGGAAATGTGGTTAATGGTAACGAGGCTAGCGTAAACGCAGCATTAGGAAACAAAGAGATATTTAAGAGTGCGGATGTGACGAGGTTTATAACCATGGGTCATTCGGCAGGCGGCTCCACAGCGCTTGGTATGGCGAGGGTAAGGGATGACGTAATCGGTGTGATTGCGCTCGAATCGCCGTTTATGTATGACATTAAGGGTGTTGAGAATGGTGAATATGTGGTAGATGACTCAGATTTGGGTGTACCCGTACTTCATATCTACTCAGATGCAAGCTGGCCGCACCTTCGCGAATGGAAGCAGTACAGTAACAATGTCAAGTTCCTCGATGATACCTCGGGAAGGTACGTAAACATCCATTACGCGGGAACAGGACATATGGGTCTTTGTGATTTATCCCTTGCATCACCAGTGCTCGCAAAAGTCATGGACGGTATGATGAAGGAAAATGACCCGCGTGAGCAGCTTCTTGCGTTAAACCGTGACTGCATGGGGTTCCTGAATACTATTCGTGAATGACGTGCTCCGTGGCACCTACTTAGGAAAAGATATACTCAGTGGAACCTGGAAATAAGCACATGCTGACCAAAAGTCACGCCTTTTCAAACAGCACAGTTTCTTCCTTCATGGAGATTTTAGAAACCTTGTAGCCGTATGCTACGAGGTTTTTCTTATATGTAAGAAACGAATGGTCTATCGGAAGACCTGCAATTTCGTTAATCTCGGCAAATGAGAGCTTAAAGCTTTCTTTGCCGTTTTCTTTTATGTATTTCCAAAGTGGTTCGTACTTATCCATTACTCAATTACCAAAAACAATTAAACCAAAGCCCAGTAATCAACGGATGTGCCCTATCATATAAGACCCATCAGACGGAATGCGAAGATGAAGAGGAACATGGTAACCATCGAGAATGCGGTGCTCCAGATGATGATCTGGCTCGCCAGCTGGCTGTCACCACCGATTTCAGCTACCATTACGCTTCCTGAAACTGCAGCCGGTGTTGTAAATACCGCAATGAGTGCGGGATACTCAACCGACGTAATCTCAAGTGGATTACGCAGTAAAACTGCCAGAAGAAGGCAGATTGCAGGAGCAATCAGAAGTCTTAGGCATACTCCGAAGATGATGCGGTTAAGCTTTGCCTTTGTGGCACCAAAGTCAAGCAGCGCACCGAGGTTAAATATCATAACGGGTGTTGCCACCTTTGAGAAATCAGTAAGAAGCTTATATACGGACGGAAGGTTATTCTGGAGTGTGAAAGGTGTATCCCCGAATATGGACCGTTCAATGTTCCTAATGAATACGCACAAAAATCCAAGAAGGATAGCGATAAGAAGGGGATTTTTAATAAGCGCCTCAAGCGTCTGCTTTATGCCCCTGCTTTCAGAGCCTGCGTAATACTCAAGAACAATAACTGCAAGAATGTTAAATAAACATACACTGATGGCAACCGTTGAAACAGCAAAGCTTTCAGCTGCTGCACCACCGAGGGCTGACGCTATGTAGATGCCCATAATCATGTTGTTGGAGCGGAATGCCACCTGGACCATGACACCCTTCTGGTCACGCTCAGGGATAAAGTGAGCCACAACCATACCAAGCACAACAGTGAGAAGAATGGCAAAAATGACAAATAAAAGCACCTTCCCGTTAACCTCGCTTATGGCCTGCATTCTGTAGACATTGCAGAAAAGGCTGGTGGGAAGGAAAATTCTAAAGCAGAGCTTATTAACAAGCTTATAGAAATCGGTATCCATAGGCAGGATACGCTTTGCAACATATCCCGCTACGACCATCAAAAGTATTGGGGCAATAACCTGCCATGAATATATAAAAGCTTCTGTCATTCTTACCGGTCCTAACGTCTTAGATATCCACAAGGTAGATGCCCACGGCAATCTGCATAAAAGAACCCTTGCGTGTGATTTTTGTAATTCGGGCCTTAAGGAGCTTTCCGGCATCCATAAGACGTGCAAAAATCAAAGTATCCTTTTCAGGAACATAACCAAGTTTAATACCATCTGCGTTTAGAAGCAAGATGGCATTATCATCAAATTTATTAACCTCACGTCTTAGTGAGAGAACATCGCCCTCAGAAATCTTTTCAAGAACAGAAGAATCCTCAAGCTGTGTTGTTCCTGAAATAAAGGAATCAAATAAATGAATTTCACGGATAACCGGCTTAATAAGGTCACCTAGTTCGGCACCCGATGCAATGGTTATCATGTTTTCTTCTCTTTTAGTTAGTTCATTCGCCATACAAGACTCACTCCCTCTCCAAGTAAACCGTTAAGTATTTCGTCAAGCTGTGTGCTGTACTCCTCATAGGAAAGCTTTTCTTTCAAAAGCTCAGCCCTTTTCGCCTCCGTGGCCGTCACATCGTCAAGCAGCTCACCATAGGTATAGGGCTCGGTCTCACGGATTCTTTTTATTTCATCCTCAAGGGCCGCTATCTTTTCCTCAATGTTTGGAATGTCTATCACCATGTTTCCGCCGCCAAGCTGCTCCATCACCTTTTCAATGAGTACTTCTACCTCCTGAAGGGAGTTTAAGTCGTTACAGTTGTAGGCTGCCACAGCCATTTGCCATAGCTCCCTAAGCTCCTCCGATTTTTCCATAAGAGGATTAACATCTGGATGTATGCGTCTTACCAGTCTGTGGTAGATTTTTCTGACATCCATAAGCAGCTTCGGCGAGGCTACTTTTCCCCTCCTTGCATCCTCAAGGTCCTCAATCATACAGTCAAGCTGGGTCTGCATCGCTTCCATCTCACGATTAAGAAATGCCATAAGCTCGTTTCGGTCTACGGCTCGTCCCATGTTGGCCGCCGCCTGGCAAAAGCCTATCGTTTTCTTTTTTCTTATGCACTCAAGCTTAAGGCTGAAGATTTCGAGGATCAGTTCACCAAATTCCCTGTTATAGGCACGCTCAAACTGATACGCTGCCTTTTTCAGTGCGTCTCGTCTTGTGATTAGCTCCTCGTATCTGTTATATGAAAGGTTTCTTACATGTATGATTCCGTCCATTTTTTTCTCCTGTCCTGGAGGCGGGTCTCCGATAAAACATCTTATGTCATAATCAACTGCATGCAACTAAAATTTACTCAATAATTACAAACGCATAAAGATCGTCGTAAATGGTGGTGAGCTTTACATCACCTATGCAGGCGTCCTTAAAGAAGTCGTCACGGTTATGGAACCACTTGCCGTTAAAGCAGACCTCACATTCGTCCCCCTCCATGACAGACTCTATCTCATATGACTCCTCCTTGTAATCAAATACAATCTTATGCGGGGTTTTAAGAAGATAGTAAAGGTCAAAGAAATCAAAGTAATCCTCATCGAATTCGATAAGCTCATAAAGGTCATCAATGAGCCATTTCATTATGTTGAGGTTGCCAAAGAATGCGTTAAAGCGGATTCTCTGGGCCAGGAAATCCTTTGCATAAAGGTAAAGGTTTACAGCGTCTTCAATTCTTCCCTGCTCAGTGCGGATACGCGCAAGACGCGTAGACACCTCCGGAACTGGATCAAACACATTACGGCACTTTATTACCTTTGGATACAGCTCCTCAATGATGCGCTCATAGGTTTTCATGTCCTTTTCAACGTAGTAACCGTTTTTGTACATGTCTGCGACCTTGTAGGTAGCTACAAAATCGCCCTTATCCATAAGCTTTGAGAAATACTCAAAGGCCTTTTTGAAATCACGCTCTCCAGTACGTCCGTAATACCAGATGTATCCGAGGCACTCGTATGCTGGGTCATAATCATAGGAAGCCGCCATCTCATAGTACTTGAGTGCCAGGTCAAACCTCTTCATCTCATAGTATACCCCTCCAAGATAAAGCATATCCTGAGGGTTATGCTCCTCGTTAATTAGAAAATTCATAGCCTCTGTAAACATGAAGAATGCCTCTTCATCAGGTGCCATTGTGTTGTCGGCATAATTTTTGACAATTTTTCTTGCTTCCTTAATGGTCATGACTTTTCCTCCTTCTTAAAAAAGTCCGTTCCTAAGCGCGTCGTTCATAGCGGTAAAGCGTGAGGAATTGATAATCCCAGATACTGAGTCGTCATAGTCTGACGGCTTTACCTCCGACCTTCTCATATCCATATACTTCGTAATCCAGACCGGATCACGGTAGCGTCCATACTCCGACATCACGCACCCGTGGCAGATATCAAGAGCCATCTCCTCAAGCACGTCATAGAGCTCAAGGTTCTTCTTCCACTTTTCCTCAATCTTCTCAAAACCAAGCCATGCACCGAGGATGTTTCCAGTTACCGCACCTGTTGAATCACTATCCCCTTTATGGTTTACGGCTGCTATAATGCCCTTTGAGAAATCGTCCTGATACCTGAGACTGCAATAGATGGCAATGGCGAGTGTTTCCTCAGCCACCCAACCCTCTCCGAGCTCATGGATGTTTTCTAGGTCAGTTTTGTCGTTCTCTGATAATTCTACCGCTTTTGTGATGATTCTGTCCAGTTCTGCTAGGTGTTTGTCTCCTTTAAAGAGTTTATTAATGCTGTCACGGGCATGGAGTACGATATCCTTTAACGACATCCCACGTGCTGATGAAAGTCCTGAGGAGGTTGTCACATGGCTGTCGGGATAAACAATAAGCGACAGAATGTGGCCAAGTACTGCAGCAGGCATATATCCAAGTGAATGTCCGTGTGTAAGTGCCGCCACCTCGGCGCTCTCCTTATCAAGAACATTTAAGTCAACGCTATTATAGTGAAGGGCAAGCGGGGCAACCCTCATGATGCCGCCACAGCCCTTACTGGTGTTGATGTGATTCTCAACCGAGCCCCTGCATCCTTCTTTAATCTCTGAGATACATGTATTACCCGGTGCACGCCTCGAATAAAGCTCTGGAACATCGCAAAGCCATGAGATACAATGGTGACCATTATGGCGCTTCTTCTCAAACTGCTCTATTGTCATCTCCTGAGTTAAAAGCCAGTCCTCATAGCTCATACCTATGTAGTCATGTGGAATCCCACCGATGCCCCTCATACATAGCCTAGTTTCACCAACAAGCATTCCGTTTGCCGTAAAGAGTGTCATCTGTGTATCGTCAGAGATAAGTGCCTTGCCGGTTCTTCTGTCCAGATCGTACTCAGTGATTCCGTCCCTGCCATATTTATCAAAAATCGCACCCTCTGACATAAACTCAACAGGGTACCCAAGTGCATCACCGATTGCCCCGCCAAAGAGTGAGCCCTTAATTTTATCAAGGTTCTTTTCAAGTTCCTTTAGTTCAGAAAGTGCCTCCTTAATCTCCTTCTCGGTCTCCTCCTTATAGAAGTTGTCAAAGTCAAAATACTCGCTGAATGCCCTATAGTTATAAAGATCCTCCGTTCTGTCAAGCACTGCAAAGTAAATCTGCCTGAAAAGGTTCTCATGGGGATGGCCATTGTACCTAAACTCCCTTAATGCCCTGTAGAAGAGTTCTGCCATAAGCCTTGCATCGTTTCCAAATGCACCGCATCCCCATGCCCCGAGAACGAGGTAATTGTAATCATAGTGTGCCGCCACCATGAGCATGCTCATTATGCGGTTATAAAGCATCTGTTCATACTGCTTCTTTGTCATTCCCTCAAATCCCCTTGTTACCATCGGTGCCGCACAGGTCATGACGGAAACCACAACAGATTCGTCAAGAAGCTCTCCCTCAGCGTTCTTAATAATCTCAACCTTAGGACTAAGAATAATGGCATCAGAACCCATATATGTATGAAGTGATGAGTTATAATCATAGTAATCACCAGCCGACTCGTCTTCTAGCGAAAGAAGAAGCGAGCTCTTCCTGCAAAGGTCCTCCTCCTGTGCCCTGGCACCGTTTCTTACGCCGCCACCAGGATGAACCGGATTTGCAAAGTTTAATACAAGAATTCTCGGTTCCTTATCAAGGCAGTTCTCCTTAATGCTCATCGCAACAGAGTATGAATCCTCATTTACACAGAAGTGTCCGGTCCTTCCCAAAATATAAACCTTGTCAGTTTTTGGGTTCTCGCAGATATCCTTAATCTTATCTGGAAGTAAAACCTCAGCCTCACGCTGCTCCTCTCTCGTTAGCTTAAGACCTACTTTCCTTCCGTCCTTAATGTAATATCCCTTTTCAAATATACCAAGTGTATTCCTTAACATCTTTACGTTATCGCTTCTCATACATATTCCTCCTTTGCTATACGCCCTTACAGCTCCATAATAAATTTTTAGCTGTCCATAAAATGACACTGCCTTTTCATGGCTCAAGGCCCTGTCAATGCGACCGAGCGTAATGTGAATTTTTAAATTCAACACTTTTATAACAAAAACAGAACTTACTCTT
>JAUNDA010000085.1 GCA_030526295.1 Eubacteriales bacterium | reverse complement strand
TCTTGAAAACCGTTTGGGGGCAACTCCACATGGGTTCGAATCCCATCCTTTCCGGCGCGGACAATTTAATACATTGTCCGCAATTTTTTTTATAATCACATAGGTTATAGACTGGTGTTGAATAACACCGAGTATCGGCAGGAGCTCCTGCAGATATGCCTGCAGAAGTACCCAAGTGGTCGAAGGGGCTCGCCTGGAAAGTGAGTAGGTCGTTAATAGCGGCGCATGGGTTCAAATCCCATCTTCTGCGTAAGTAGGCAGTACAGAAGTGTACTGTCTTTTTTGTTATCCAGAATGAGCCGCAAAAAGTTATATGCTCGCATAAATAACTTTTGTGGCGAACGGTAATCATAGAGATGAAGTATAGCGGAATCGAGATGTTACCGAAGGAGAATCGAGTAGGAGACAGATTACTCGATTGAACTCTGTTTCTTCTAAATAAAGTTTATCCTGTAGTGCAATGCTTTGAAAAATATTTTTGCGTGGGACAAGCCCTGAAAAAACTTCGTCACTTTTAACGAACCTTTAATGCTTTTATTGTCTATTTGTTCAATATCTTTTATTGCCTTTATTTGATACAATCGTCATAAGGCGAAAGCCGTGTATGCTTATTTTTATTACTATATTTAAGGGGGATTAATTATGGCATTTGAAGTAGTTGACGGTCTCCTTACCATTAAGTGTGACATGGTAATGACCACAGCACTCGCAACAGTACTGTTGCTTCTTGGTTTCTGGATTAAGAAGAAGGTTTCAATCCTTACAAAGTACTGCATTCCTGCACCTGTAGTAGGCGGATTCCTGTTCATGTTCATCACATTCATCGGACATCAGACAGGCGCATTCACATTTGCCTTCACAACAACACTGCAGGATTTCTTTATGCTTGCATTCTTCACAACAGTAGGTCTCGGAGCATCTGTTCAGCTTCTTAAGAAGGGCGGACTTCTCCTTGTTATTTACTGGCTTATCGCAGCAGCTGTATCAATCATCCAGAACTTCGTTTCTGTAGGTCTTTCAGCTATCACAGGTCTTGAGTATCCTTACGGACTCCTTGCAGGAGCTATCTCAATGATCGGCGGACACGGTGCAGCAGCTTCTTACGGAAAGACATTCGTAGAGATGGGCTTCCCGGCAGGCGTAGAGGTTGGTGCCGCAGCAGCTACATTCGGTCTTATCTTCGGTGTACTTATCGGCGGACCTGTAGCTCGTCTTCTTATTGAAAAGAACCATCTTACACCTGACAACACAGAGAACCTTGATACATCAGTTGAGGATATCAACAAGAAGGGCGGAGACCTTTCAAGCCTCGACGTAATCAAGAACGTAACTGTAATCCTTATCTGCATGGCAGTAGGAACACAGATTTCAGGCTTGATCGGAAAGCTTATCAACATGGGCTTCCCGTCATACGTTGGTGCAATGTTCGTAGCTATGATCGTTCGTAACGTAAACGAAAAGACCCACTGGTATAACTTCAATTTCGGTCTTGTAGACGGCATCGGCGATGTTTCACTTAACATCTACCTTGCAATCGCTCTCATGAGCCTCAAGCTCTGGCAGCTTCTCGACCTTATCGGACCGGTTCTTCTCATCGTTGTGTGCCAGGCAGTTCTTCTCGTTGTTCTTTGCTACTTCGTTATCTTCAGAATCCTCGGCAAGAACTACGACGCAGCAGTTATGTGTGCAGGTCTTCTCGGACACGGACTTGGTGCTACACCTTCAGCTATCGTTAACATGACAGCTGTTAAGGATAAGTACGGAATGAGCCGTAAGGCATTCATGATCGTTCCTATCGTAGGAGCATTCCTCGTTGACATCATCTACCAGCCTCAGACAATCGCTTTCATCAAGTTCTTTGTACAGGGCTTCCAGGGTTGATTGACTAAACATTGAAAGGACAGAAAAAATGGCAAAATTAGTAGAGTGTATTCCGAATTTCAGTATCAGTAAGGAGCAGAACGAGGCCGGCTACAATGAGCTTGTAAAGGTTGCAAACTCAGTTCCGGGCGTAACTCTTTTCGATGCACAGACAGACGGCAACCACAACCGTTCAGTATTCACAATGGTTGGTACACCCGAGGGAATCGAGGAGGTTATGGTGCTTCTTGCAAAGAAGGCAGCAGAGCTTATCGATATGAACCATCACAAGGGTGAGCATTCAAGAATGGGCGCAACAGACGTTGTACCATTTGTTCCTGCTATGGATGTAACAGTAGAAGAGTGTGTTGAGCTTTCAAAGAAGGTTGCAAAGAGATTCTGGGAGGAGCTTCAGATTCCTTCATTCTTATATGAAGATTCAGCAACAAGACCAGAGAGAAAGAACCTTGCAGAGTGCAGAAAGGGACAGTTCGAGGGAATGCCCGAGAAGCTTCTCCTTCCTGACTGGGCACCTGACTTTGGTGAGAGAAAGATCCACCCGACAGCAGGTATCACAGCCATCGGCGCAAGGGCTCCACTCGTAGCCTTTAACGTAAACCTTGCAACAAGCGATGTTTCAATCGCAAAGAAGATTGCAAAGGTTATCAGATTCTCATCAGGCGGCTTCAAGGCATGTAAGGCAATGGGCTTCATGCTTGAGGACAGGGGAATTGCACAGGTATCAATGAACATGTGTAACTATGAGGTGACATCACTTCCGGTTGTTTACGAAATGATCAAGGCTCTTGCAGAGAGATACGGAACATACGTAGTTGGCTCTGAGCTTGTAGGACTTGCTCCTGCAAAGGCCCTCCTTGACTGCGCTGAGTTCTATCTCAAGCTCGAGAACTTCGACGCAAAGAACCAGATTATGGAGTATCATCTCATCGACATGATGATGGAGTAATTAAATTATGAAGCTTGTTGAACTTAATGTAACTGATTTTGTTAATGAAATGGGTTCATCATCACCTGCACCGGGCGGAGGCTCAGCCTCTGCCCTTGCGGGTTCTCAGGCAGCTGGACTTTTAAGGATGGTAGCTCTTCTTACAATTGGTAAGAAAAAGTATGCCGACGTGCAGGACTTTGCCGCAGAGGTAGAGGAGAAGGCACATAGGCTCATGGATGAATTCACGGATATCATCGACCGCGACACTGAAAGCTTTAATGCAGTAAGCGCAGTATTTGCAATGCCAAAGGAAACCGATGAGGATAAGGCGGCACGTAAGGCTGCAATGCAGGAGGCGCTTAAGGGCTGTACCGTTACACCGCTTGAGATGATGAAGCTTTCGCTCGAGGGTCTTGAGATTGTAGAGACTGCAGCAGGTAAGCTTAATGCTTCTGCTATGTCTGACCTTGGATGCAGTGTACTACAGTTTGAGGCATGCCTTAAGGGAGCATGGCTTAACGTGCTCATTAACGCAGGCGGAATAGAGGATGAGGCATTTACAGCTTCACTTCGCGCAGAGGCAGGAGAAATCCTTGAGAAGGCACAGAAGCTTGCTTCTGAGCTCTATGTAAAGATTGAGGCACTCATATGATAAGAAGACTTACACCAGCTGACTATGTGACAAGCACATGGTCAGGAGGAACAACTACGCAGCTTGCAATTTACCCCGATGGCGCGCTTTACGCTGACAGGGATTTCCTGTGGAGGATAAGCTCAGCCACAGTTGACCTCCCTGAGTCTGACTATACCTCGCTTCCCGAATATTACAGGTTCATCACACCTCTTAACGGTGAGATGCGCCTTACACATGACGGGGGAGAGGAGATTAATGTCGAGCCTCTCGAGGTTCACGAGTTTGACGGTGAAAGCGCTACGCACTGCGTAGGTAAATGCACCGACTTTAACCTCATGCTCAGAAAGGAGCTTACTGACGGTTTCATGAGCACGATTGAGATGGATGACGAGAACGGCATCCTCATTAATCCGTGTGCAGACAACCAGACAATCCTTATATATGTAGTAAAGGGTTCCGCTTTCATTGAAATCGGAGATATGAAGTTTACTGCAAATGAGGGAGAGGCCTTTTTGATTAATGACGAACCATATGAAAATCTTTTACAATCCGATGATTGTGGTATAATACTCATGGCAGGAGCCGAAACCATCTGAAAGGAATCTTAACTTGGCATGAGCAGCTTAAAGGATAAACGTCTTTTCCTCATGGATATGGACGGAACAATTTATCTTGACGAGACACTTTTCGACGGCACTATGGACTTCCTTAAATATGTGAAGTCCATAGGCGGTCGTTATATTTTTATTACGAACAATTCCTCAAAGGGAACAGAGGACTATGTCGCAAAAATGAAGAGGCTTGGAATCGAGGCATGTGCCGATGATTTCCTCACCTCTGCAGACGTGACAATCGATTACCTTAAAAAGAACTATGGTCCTGAGACGGGCTATTACATCTGTGGCACAAAATCCCTCATGGGACAGTTTGAAAGGGCTGGCCTTAAGGTTGCAGCCGAGGAGGACGCGGATGTAGTTGTGCTTGGTTGCGACACGGAGCTTACATATGAAAAGCTCTGTGCATGCGTAAGGCTTATAAATAAGGGTGCAGGCTATATTGCGACACATCCTGATACGGTATGCCCTGTTTCATTCGGCTTTGCACCGGACTGCGGCTCTGTAATTACAATGCTTGAGGCTTGCACTAAAAAAAGGCCAAAGGTCATCGGAAAGCCGGAGCCAGAAATTGCACTTGCGGCAATAAGGAGAACAGGCTTTAAGCCTGAGGAGACGGTGGTCATCGGCGACAGATTATATACGGACATTGCCTGCGGTGTGAACGCGGGAGTAGATACAGTCTTTGTGCTAAGCGGAGAGGGCGTGCGCGAGGACATTGAAAAATGCAAAATATATCCGACATTCATAATGAGCGGAATAAGGGAGGTAGTAAATGAAATTAAACAATAAGAGAACCATACTCGTAGGTCTTGCGTTCCTGTCAATCTGCTCGTTCTGGCAGATGTACGACAATGTTGTGCCGCTTATCCTCACAAATACGTTCCATCTCAATGAAACATATTCGGGACTTATTATGGCAGCGGACAACATCCTTGCTCTTTTCCTTCTTCCGTTCTTTGGAAAGCTTTCTGATTCTACCGATACAAAAATTGGAAAGAGAATGCCATATATCCTCGGCGGAACAATAGCAGCAGTAATCCTTCTTAACCTGCTTCCGCTTTTTGATAACGGCTATGCCGCAAATCCTTCAAACGGATACCTTGTGGCCTTTGTTATCACACTTGGACTTCTTTTAATCGCAATGGGCACATACCGTTCACCGGCAGTTGCCCTCATGCCTGACGTTACCCCGAAGCCCCTTCGTTCAAAGGGTAATGCAATCATTAACCTCATGGGCGCACTCGGTGGAATCATCTACCTCGGTGTGGCAGCAGTGATGTATCCGAACTCAAAGACGGCAGGTGTTGCACATGTAAACTACCAGCTTCTTTTCATCGTTGTAGGCGTCATCATGGTTGTTTCGATTGCCGTTCTTTTTACAACAATAAAGGAGCCAAAGCTCGTAGCAGAGAACAAGGCACTTGAGGCAAAGCACCCTGAGTGGAACCTCGCAACAAGTGACGGTTCAGGCAATGAGGTGCTTCCGGCGGAGGTTAAGAAATCACTCGGCTTCCTTCTTGCATCAATTGCACTCTGGTTTATCGGCTATAACGGCGTTACCACATGGTTCACAACATATGTTGCAAATGTAATGGGACAGGGACTCGGCGGAGCCTCAACATGTCTTCTCATTGCAACAGGCGGCGCAATCATTTCATATATCCCGATTGGTGCACTTGCATCAAAGATTGGCCGTAAGAAGACAATCCTCGGAGGCGTTATTCTTCTTGCAGTATGCTTCCTTCTCGGATTCTTCCTTACAACAACATACTCAAAGATCAATGTTGTAATGTTTATCGTATTTGCACTTGTAGGCCTTGCATGGTCTGCAATCAACGTAAACTCACTTCCTATGGTAGTTGAGATGTGTAAGGGAAGCGACATCGGTAAATTTACAGGTTACTACTATACAGCATCAATGGCAGCGCAGGTTGTTACACCTGTAGTTGCAGGAAGCCTTATGAGAACCATAAGCTACAAGGTGCTTTTCCCATACGCTTCATTCTTTGTGGCAATGAGCTTTATCACAATGCTCTTTGTTAAGCACGGTGACCAGAAGCCTGAATCAAAAAAAGGACTTGACGCATACGAGGATATGGATGATTAATCTATGAAAAAGGACTTACTTGAATTACAAAAGTATATATACGCACACAGAGGGTACCACGATAAACCAGTGGTACCCGAAAACTCCATCCCGGCCTTTAAGAGGGCAATAGATAGGGGATGGGGAGCAGAGCTTGACGTTCATATCATTAAGGACGGAAGCCTGGTTGTTTTCCATGACTCAGACCTTAAAAGGTGTACGGGAGAGGAGGGCATCCTCGAGAACCTGACACTTGATGAGGTAAAGAGGCTTCGCCTCGAGGGAACGGATGAGTGCATCCCGACCTTTGACGAGGTGCTTGAGCTCTTTGAAAATACCACACCTCTTATCATCGAACTTAAAAACTACGGTGGAAACCACCGTGCCCTTACAGAGGCTGTTGTAAAAAGGCTTAAAACCTATAAGGGACTTTACTGCATCGAGTCGTTTGACCCGAGGGTTGTAAAGGATTATAAGGAGCTTTCACCTGAAACAGTAAGGGGACAGCTTTCATGCAACTTCTTTAAGGATGGAGAGGGACTTCCGCTCTGGCAAAAGCTCATGCTTACGCCAATGCTCATGAATCCTATAACAAAACCTGACTTTGCAGCCTATAAATTTGAGGACAGGGGAAACCTCTTCCTGAAGCTTTCCATTCTTTTTGGGGCAAAGGAGGTTTCCTGGACCATAAGCAATAAGGCTGACTTTGACACATGCATGAGGCTTGGAATAATTCCTATCTTTGAGAGATTCGATCCCGAGGCATAAAACAAGATGAACTTCCCGGTAATGAACCCGGGGAGTTTTAAATATTGGAGATTGGAAATCCACACTAATTTAAGAATATTGAAACCAGAGCACACACTTAAAATCAAAGCACATACAAAAATATACTATGACATACGAACAGGCACTTGAATATTTAAATACACATAACGGAAAGAAGCCCATAGGCCTTTACAGGGAAAAGGAACTTCTCAGGAGACTTGGAAACCCTGACAGGGCCCTTAAGTTTGTGCACGTCGTTGGAACAAATGGCAAGGGCTCTACCTGTGCGATGCTTGCCGAGATTCTCATGAGCGCAGGCTATAAAACAGGTCTTTTCCCAAGTCCGTACATTGAGGACTTTAGGGAGAGAATCCAAATCAATAACGTGATGATCCCAAAGGAGAAGCTTGCCGAGATTACCGAGAGGGTAAGGGAAGAGGCTGAAAGGATGGAGGATGTTCCAACTCACTTTGAGCTTATTACGGCCATTGGCATGCTCTATTTTAAGGAAGAGGGCGTAGAGGTAGTAATGCTTGAGGCCGGTCTTGGCGGTGAGTTTGATTCAACAAATGCTATTGACTCACCTGAGGCTGCCGTTATATGTAACATAGGACTTGACCATACTGAGTTTCTAGGTGACACGGTTGAAAAGATTGCTCGTACAAAGTGCGGAATCATTAAGCCTGGCTGCGCAGTTGTAACATATGACAATGTTCCATCAGTAATAGATGTAATAGAAGAGGTAAGTGCTGCAAACGGCAATAAGGTATATAAGGCGTCTGACCTTATTATCGAAGAAGGTGAAAAGTCGCTTGAGGGCCAGAGATTTAAGGTTAATGGAAGGGAATACGTGCTCAGTCTCCTGGGTAGACACCAGCTTGAGAACACAAGGACAGTGCTTAAGACAGTTGAGGCCCTTAGGGACAGGGGCTTTGATATCAGTGATGATGCTGTAAGTGAGGGTCTTAGGAATGTAAAATGGCCCGCCAGGTTTGAGGTATTAAAAAAAGAACCTGTGTTCATACTCGACGGCGGACATAACCCGCAGTGTGCCGAGGCACTTAAGGCATCGATAGAGGAGTACCTTCCGGGAAGGAAGGTTACCTTCATCATAGGCATGCTTAAGGATAAGGACTACTTTGACGTAGTAAAAATCATTGCACCCGTTTCAGAAGAATTTTTTGTTGTCACACCTGATTATGCGGGCAGGGCACTGGGTGCAAAAGAATTTTCGGACGTAATTTCTGGTCTTGGATACCGTGCAAGAGCCTTTGATTCGTTAGACGAAGCACTCGAAAAAGCCTTATCTACAAGGAATTTCACGGTTGCCTTCGGTAGCCTCTACCTCGCCGGTGAGGTACGCTCAAAAATGGCCTCAAAAAATTTTTTGAAAAAAAGTTAAAAAAGTGCTTGACTTTATCCGAGCTACGCGATATTATATGCAAGCACGCTAAATGAAGCGCAAACAAAACGCCTCATAAAGCAAGCACAAAACGCACCTTGAAAAGAGAATAACAGTTAATGCACAGACCCTGAAGAT
>JAUNDA010000084.1 GCA_030526295.1 Eubacteriales bacterium | reverse complement strand
GGTTGCAGTAACGGAAAAGCTCTTTTCACACGTTTCGGGAGAAGACGGATACATAACTAAGTGCATTCACAGGGATAAAGACAGGTAAATATGTCATTTTCAAGCGAAGTTAAGGACGAAGTACGAAATAAATACTTTACTTCAGTAAAAAAGCATAGTAAAATGCCAAATAACGGAATAGTGGAAAAATTTCTCGAATTCGGACATGTTTCCGACCCGGAAAAGAATTATCACCTGGAATTTGCATTCCAGGATAAAGTAGTTGCCGGGAAAACATTAAAGGAAATTAATTCCATTCTGGACGAGCCACTAGCCAAGGAGACTGAGAGGAAGGGAAGATACATAGTCTATCTTAATGATGCCGAAGGCATCTGTGGGCTTCTCACACTTCTAGGCGCACACAGGGCCGTATGTACATTTGAAAACGTCAGGATCTTTAAGGAGATGCGTGAGAATGTACAGAGGGCAGTGAACTGTGAGACGTCCAACATCCGTAAAACCGTTACGGCTTCACTTAAGCAGATTTCCGATATTGAGTTTATCGAAAGAACGTTAGGCTTCGATAAGCTGCCTGATGGACTGCGGGAAATCGCGGAGCTGAGGCTGCAAAAACCAAATGCCACTTTGAGCGAGCTGGCTGAGTCCCTCGCCTCAAATATTGGAAAAAGCGGAGTGAACCACAGGCTCAGAAAGCTTTCTAAGCTGGCTGATGACCTGAGGACAGGAGAAGCAAAGGAGTAAACCATGTTAAGAAAGTCAGTTTGTGTTGTTAAAAAAGGTGAAATCGAGAGAAATGCAGCACTGCTTGTTCAGACTGCCAGCTTATACGATTCAAGAATTCATGTTTCTTATGCCAATAAGACGATAAATGCCAAGAGCATCATGGGCGTTATGACATTACCGTTAACTGAGGGAAACACAGTTGACATTATTGTTGATGGCGCTGATGAAGAGACAGCCATGAATGCTATCATCGAGTTCTTTGAGGGCTAAATCAGAGGTATGAGTAAATGAACCTTTACCGCTTACGGGTGGTAAAGGTTTTTTTATCGCGATAAACTGGTTGTGCTTTAACAATTTAATGTGATATACTGATAAAGTAAACTGCCGCTAAGGATGGCTATTTAAGATAACCGGTCAAACGCTTCCAAAGCAGCGTCGGCCTCAAAACGACAGGACATGATAAGGATTTTTGAAAACACAAAGAAAAAGATAATCGAAGCTACGGCCTCTGATACCAAGAGAAGCAGCCTTCTGTTTGTAATAATAAACACACTGATTGGTATCGTTGCCCTTGTAATGACACTCGTAAACGTTTTTACGGTAAGGGGAGTACTAATGGGTGCCACTGCAGCCTTTGCAGGTCTTTGCTTTCTTAATGTATTTGTATTTCTTAAAACAAAGGTCAGCAAGGCATTTCTCTATGCTGCGTTTTGTCTTGAATCGCTTATCCTGATAGGTTTCTTTATCATAAGCGGAAATCCTGCAGGCTTTAGCGTTCAGTGGATTTGCCTCATTCCGGCATTTGCATTCCTTGCATTTAAGAGAAAGAATGCAGTGATATTCTGCTCAGTAGCACTGGTAATGCTTCTTTTCCTTTTCTGGTGTCCTTTTGGAAAGTCATTTTTACAGTACGATTATTCAGAGACCTTCATGCTCAGGTTCCCGCTTTTTTACATGTCGGTATTTGGAATCGCTTTCCTCACCGAATTAATAAGATTCGAGACACAGAAGCAGCTTGAGGACAGTAAGAACGATTATTTCTACCTTTACAGGCATGACAGCCTCACGGGGCTTTTAAACAGGTTCGGAATCAAGGAATATTTCGATGACATGAATGAGAAGAAGGACACTGACAGGTTTGCCCTTCTCATGATGGACATTGATAACTTTAAGAATGTAAATGACACATACGGCCATAATTTTGGTGACGAGGTTCTTAAAAAGGTGTCATCGATTCCCCTTGGAATCATGTGCGAGCATTCGAATTTCTGCCGCTGGGGCGGTGAGGAGTTCCTGCTTGTAATGCAGTGTGACCACGATCCGATGGAAACAGCAGAGAAGATAAGGGCGGCAACAGAAAAGACTCCTGTTTATTTTGAGGGAACGGACCTTTATGTTACAGTCAGCATCGGAGTTGCAGTATCCACTCCAGAAAACGCATACAGCATCAATGAACTTATCGAAAGAGCCGACAGGGCAATGTATGAGTCAAAGGGCAGGGGCAAGAACTGCGTGACGCTTTATTCGGAATGATAAAGCTACAGAACAAGCTACAATCAGGTATTTGTATTAAAAACCCAGGCGGCGTGTTATTTGCAGGAATGAAACTGCATTATTAAAAAATGCCGGAAAAAATCTAGCAACATGGAATAAGGCAATATTTTAAACATAAGTCGGTGGCTTAAGTGCTACCGGCTTTTGCTTTGTTAAAGCGGTTTTTGAGTTTTTAAGAGAAATCATATGAGTTCACGGAGCCTGGAAGTTAGTTACCAACTTTTTTTGTCCTATAACCCGAATTTTGGAAGGCTTCTTGCAAAAATTCAGGAAGGAAGTTAAACAGCTTTTGGAGTAATATTTCACAAAAATTCATAAAGCTTCAAAGGATGGTTTTAACCTTCCAATTAAAGTGGTATTATTATATAAGGCTATTTATTGAATTAAATTAAGTGTGGCCATTAATATTGTTTATTTATCAAGCTGATTGGTTAAGTTAATTACATAGTTAATTTATCGTTATGTTTGGTAAAGTAAATCATAAAATTAATCATAAAGGTGATGAAAATGAATTGCAGTGCTATTGATTTAAGTGAGAATAAAATAATCGGAAAGGGTCAGTGCAGTGAGGTTTACGAATACGATCCTGACAAGGTGGTTAAGCTTTTTTATGGGAACATCCCCGAGGAGGAGATGCTTAAGGAGTTTAACATTACCTCAGAGTGCGCGGCTGAGGGACTTGCTGCCGTAAGGTTCTATGAGTTTGTAACCTTTGAGGGTAGAAAAGGCATCCTTATGCAGAGGGTAAACGGCATGTCTGTTGAACAGGCTGTTCTTAAAAATCCCGAAGGCCTGAAGGAGTATGCCCGCAAGATGGCACTTAACCTCAGGGACGTGCATTCAAAGGCGGTAAATAACGAAAAAATCCCATATTCAGCTGACTTCTATAAGAGCTGCATTGAAGGCTGTGTAAAGGATAAGTGGATTTCGGAGGATGAAGGTAAGAAGCTTTATGAGTTTCTTGGTGCAATCCCTGCTAAGGACACCCTTATCCACGGTGATTACCATGTTCTCAATATGCTCATTGAAAACGGTGAGATAGTAATGATTGACCTTGCCGATGTGCAGAAGGGAAATCCTGTATTTGACCTTCTCATCGCTAATCTCTATCTTCACTTCATGCCATTAAACATGAAGGAGCTTTACTCTTGTCTTATTAAGATAAGCCCTGAGGAATCACTAAATATGTGGGAGGTATTCCTTAGGACATATTTTGAAACAGAGGACACAGCACGCATTGAGAGGATAAAGGACGTGCTCGATAAATACACTATGCTCAAGGTCATCCTTTCGCCGTATTCATTCAGTAACATACCGATGGATAAGGCACCGGGATTTGTCGAGATGGCAAGAAAAATCATAATGCCATGTATCGATGATTACATAGGAAGGATACCGGGGGACATTTTAAACATTGAAAAATAAATGAGGCCCCAAGGCTTTTGGACAGCAAGTGGAAATCCCTCAAACTTATACTGCAGGGAAATAACAAAGAGATAATTAAAAACACCTGTGAAGTCCAGACAATGGCTACGGGAAGATTTTGAACCAGGCTAAGCCTGCAAACGAGAGGATATGAAAATGAGTAAGGAATTTAAGGTAACGGTAATAACACCATTTCACAACACAAGAATGGAGCTTTTTTTAAGGACATATGAGTCGCTTAAAAAGCAGACCATCGGCTTTGAAAACATCGAGTGGGTTATTGTTCTGCATAACTGCGGGGAGAAGAACATTGCTGATGTAAAGGAACTGCTTAAGGATCACGACAACGTATTTCTAAAGGAGCTTAATAATGATGCGCACTCTGCATCAAGCCCGAGAAACTACGGATTATAGTTTGTTAATACGCCTTTTATCATGTTCCTTGACTCGGATGACACATATTACCCGAAGACTATCGAAACATGCCTTAAAAAGATGGAGGAGCACAATCCTGACATCGTTATCTTCAGGATGGCCTTCCTTAAGGAGAACGACACGGTACAGGAGATTCTTACCGACCGTTCACTCTGGAACCCGATGGTGGAGGAGGTTGTTCTTAACGGAGACGAAAAGTACTGTGACGGACTTTACTCGACGCTTCAGTTCTCGGGCAGTAACAAGATGTTTAAGCGTGACCTCATAAGGAATAACGGCCTCTCATTCAATGAAAAAATCAACATGGCAGAGGATGCCTATTTTGTAATGCTCTGCTATGAGAATGCAAAGAAGATTGTCGTACTGCCGCAGTTTGTGGGACATTGCTATTTCCTTAATGCAACATCATCAGTACAGAGCCCGGATAAACCAAGAGAGGTGCTTTTACAGTTTTGCTACGGCTTTAAGCTGATGTTTGAGCTGCTCATTGATAACGGGGCACCCTTCAATCATTTCGTGCTCACAATGATGCAGGCCTATATAATGATGATTTATGGTTCATCATCAATTACGCTTGATGACTGGAAGACTATTCAGGACGAGATGAGACCATATGTTGAGAAGCTCACACCACCGCCTGTAAACAAGTACTTCACAAAGGAGCAGGGCGAGCAGATTTACGAATTTGTGAGAAAGAACATCCTTGAGCCAAAAATTGAGGAAAGCCTTAAGCACCACGATTTTCTTAATGGTGAGGAAATGCTCCTTAGCATCATTAGGGAGAATTCTGCGTCTGATTTCGGACAGTACTATGGCTTTGACGGCATTTCTTCAATAGGTGAGTTTAAGAATAAGGTACCGGTTTACAATCACGAGTCCTTTGACAAACTGATAAAAATCCAGACTACCGTAGGTGAGAAGAACGTATATACAACCAACAGGGTAAATGCCTACGCATATGACATCGATGAAAGCGATGAAATGAAAACGATTCCGGTTTCAGAGAAGGAGAGCAATGCAATCGGAAACGATTTCCTTGACGTAATAAGGAACGAGGTGACCTTCCTTATGATGGAAGCACTTCCTAAGGGAAGAAGGCTCAATGACTATACCTACAATGATTCGATAACAGGTATTAGGATTCTTAATGCACTCGGAAGGTTCTCTGTTGTTGCAATGGACATGCCGGGAGAACTCACGGCTCCGTTCCAGCTCATTTTCCCAAAAAAGGAGATTGACGCTGAATACCTAAACATTCTTTTTGCACTTAGAAACCCTGATGTAACGCAGATTGTTGCGGCAAATACATGGGTTGTGCTTAACTATTTCGAAAAGCTCTTTACAAAGACAGACGAATTCTGCGATTCAATTGAAACGGGAACCGTAACGGTAGCAGATAAGGATACACTTATCCTTGCAAAGCAGATGGTTGAGCTCTGGATTCCTGATAGGAGAAGGGCAGCTGAAATTCGTGAGGCTGTTGCAACGCTTCCAAGAAACGAGGTTATAAAGGCAATCTGGCCAAACCTTAAGAAAATCATCGCAAGGGACGGCGGCAGGTATGAGCTATACTCTGAGCAGCTTAAGGACTATACCGGCGACATTGAGATAGTATCAGGAAACCTCATCACCCCGTTTGGAATGATTGCTGAGGACGTTACTGCTGAGCATGCATATAAGCTTTCAACTGACAAGGCCTTCTATGAGTTCCTGCCTATGAAGAAGAATGCGGAAAATGAAACGCTTTTACTTTCTGACCTTAAGTGCGGAGAGGTCTATGAGCTTGTAATCACAAACCATTCGGGCGTATACAGGATGCGTACAAATATCCTTATTAAGCCTGTAAGGCTTGAGGCAGACTCGCTTTACTTTGTTGAATGCGAGAGACCTGTTTACGATGAAAACGGAGTTCTCATCACAAATGAGCAGATCCATGAGATTCTAAAGGAAGCAATCGGTGATGAGCTTTATGATTACAGCTACCATTTTAGGAGCGATGAAAGAAGGCTTTCGCTCTTTGTTGAAACCGGCAGGATCTCAAATGAGATAAATAATGAAAGCGTGGCAGCCGACATTTACAGGGACTTAATCGGTAACCGCATTAAGGACATTGACGGTATTGACTCATGTGATGTCTGCTTCCTCGAGAAGGAAACAAGACTCCTTCACAGGGACATGAGACGCTATGAATACATGATTCCGGGTGACTGCGTTCAGCCTGTCAGAAACCTTAACGACAAGCTGATAGTTACAAGCATGGAGGCATGGAAGAGAATTAAGTAATAAGGAGATTTTGTATGGAATCGTACATTGACTGTTCGAACCTTAAGCCGATAGGAAAGGGTGTAACAGCAGTTACCTACATACTGGATGAAGATAAGGTAATAAAGGCCTATAAAAAGGGTATATCCCTCGAGCTTATTGAGGCTGAAAGAAGGGTGTCAGAGGTTATCTGCGCATATGGTGTCCGTACGCCCGTTTGCTACGAAACAGTAAGGACTGAGGAGTGGTATGGTAATGTATACCAGGCCATGAGGGGCGGCACATTTACCTCAAAGCTCATGAGCGCCGACTCGGACGGAATGAGGGAGTGGATGGTAAAATATGCAGGCCTTGCAAAAAGCCTTCACGGAGTATGCGCCGGTGACGACATAGATGATGTTAAGGAATACCTTGGAAAGCACCTTGAGCTTTCAAGGAATGTTTTAACGGATGAAGCATATTCGTTTATTAAAAAGACACTCGAGTGTTTTCCGAAAACAAGTAACCTGCTTCACGGCGACATGTCAAGCGGCAACATCATGATAGATGACGGCGAGCTCTATTTCATTGACCTTGCAACTGTTGCCAAGGGTCATCCCGTTTATGACCTCACCGTTCCGTACATGGTTACAAACATGTGGCCGAAATTTGCGAAAATGGCGAATGGGATGACAGAGGCTGAGCGAGAGGCAGAGCCTGACTGGTTTAATTACCTTAACCGTTATACGGAAAAGGCACTTTCCGAGGAGATGGGAATCATAGCCTGGAGGTGCTTTATTAAGGAGTATTTTTCACTTAGCTCAGAAGAGGATGAGTTCATTGAGCGTGTAACGGAGCTTATCCATTTTATATCAATGACTAAATACAGCATGAGTGGTTCGTTTATCTCAATCTATCCCGAGGTACTTGTTCGTAAAATGGCCGACTTTTACAGCAGTGAGCTTTACTCATGCAGGGAAGCTGATTTGGAGTTATTAAAGGATGTTAGATGGAATATTCAAAAAGCAGAGTAATATAAGAATTATCGTAAGCATAACGTCTTCGATTTCGATGATCATCGATAACATCTTTATAAGCAGGTTTATCGGAATGGATGGCGTAGCAGCCGCGGGACTTATAACACCTGTTCTTATGATAATACTCGCCTTTAGCGGAGTATTAAGCTCGGGCGGCCAGCTCATTGTCGGACCGAAAATGGGAGCAGGCGAAAAGGACAAGGCCATTGGCTCAGTATCACTTTGCTTTATGCTTGTGTTTATAAGCTCGGTGATTGTGATATCAGGTGCCTTTTTGTTTACAGACGGTATATGTGCCTTTCTTGGTGCAGAGCCTGGCTCTGAGCTTATGTCAATGGCAGGAGAATACCTTAAGGGCTATATGATCGGAACTCCCGGCATCATAGGAATGCTTGCGATTGTTCCTCTTCTTAACATTGACGGTGATAAGAAAAGAAGCTATGTGAGCGCCTGGGCTGTTACGATTTCCGATATAGTGCTTGATATTGTGGCTGTTATCGTGTTCCCGGGAAGCATCGGCGCAATCGCACTTGCTACGGCAATAAGCTACCTACTCGGCCTCATTATCATAAGTGGTCACTTTATAAAGAAGGATAACAGATACGGGCTGAGAATTCGTTTTAACAATATCCCGTGGGGTGAGACAAGGGATGTCTTTAGCCTCGGTTTCCCGGCTGCATTGCAGAAGGTCCTCAGGACGATGCTTACCTTTACGATTAACCAGATCCTTCTTTTTGTGGGCGGTTCAATCGCACTTGCAGGCTTCTCAATCGTTTCAAATATCGGAAACCTCATGAACTCGGTCGGACAGGGCTTAAGTGCCGCTACGCTTACCATTTCAGGAGTACTGCACGGAGAGAGGATAAAGAAGAGCCTCAAGGATCTTTACAGGGCCTTTATCAAATATTCTGTGCTTTGGAACCTTGTCATGGTTATTATAACCATCCTCGGTGCAGAGGTGCTTGTAGGCATTTACCTCTCGGCAAAGAAGGTCGATGTGACTGCGGTCATTATGGGTGTTAGACTCTTCTCGTTTGACTATATTTTCTATTCACTGTGTCTATGCGCAAAGAACTATTATCTTGGCATCAAGCAGATGAAGGTTAACTACATCATC
>JAUNDA010000083.1 GCA_030526295.1 Eubacteriales bacterium | reverse complement strand
CAACATGGGCCTTGGAATAGACGGCTACTGCTGTGAGGTTGCTGACGAGCAGAAGAAAAAGAACCCGGGAAAGAAGATCAATTATACGATGATTGCAATCCTCGGACTTCTTTTCCATTTTAAGCCGTTCCATGCTGAGATTACAGTTGACGGTGAAAGGCATGAGTTTGATAACGTATGGATTGCACCGACAATGAAGGGAAGATTTTACGGCGGCGGAATGAAGATGGCTCCTAACCAGGACAGGGCATCAGGAAAGGTTTCAGTAGTAATCTACATGAGTAACAATAAGCTTAAGGCTCTCATGGAGTTCCCGAAGATTTTTAAGGGTGAGCATGTCTCAAACACAGAGATGGTAAGAATCTTTGAGGGAAAGAACGTAAAGGTTAAAATCTCAAGACCATGCGCAGCACAGATTGACGGAGAGACGGTTCTTAACGTATCAGAGTACGAGGTTGAATGCTAAGAAGTGTTTAATGAACTGCCGGTTGAACGTTTTATCGTTTCATCCCAGATGCGGGAAAAATAACAAATAAGTATATAAATAACCATTTTTAATGGTATGAAAAGCAGTAAGGGCAGGCACCATGGGGTGTCTGTTTTTACTTTTCTACAAAGAAAATTAAATTGATTAAAAGCGTAAGTGTGCTATGATATCTAAATTGGGAAGCTTATAAAAATACACAGGAGACTTGAAATTATGGCTTTAATAGGTGTACTCGGAGCAGGAACATGGGGAATGGCCCTGGCGAGAATGCTTTCAAACAGTGACCATGACGTAACGGTATGGTCTGCAATTGAAAAGGAAATCGATGACTTATCGATGAACCGTACACATCCCCATCTACCGGGGATGGTAATTCCTGATGAGATTAAGTTCACTAAGGATATCAGGGAAGCATGCACGGATAAGGACATTATCATTTTTGCGGTTCCTTCGGTATTTGTGCGCTCAACCACAAAAGCAGCACGTGAGTACATTAAGGAGGGACAGATTATCGTTGACGTCGCAAAGGGAATTGAGCCGGGAACCCTTCTTACGATGACTGAGGTTATCGCTGATGAACTCGGAAAAGCTGTTAAGCTTGTTGCACTTTCAGGACCGACTCATGCCGAGGAGGTAGCAAAGGACCTTCCGACAACGATTGTTTCGGCTTGTGACGACCTTGAGACAGCTGAGTTTGTCCAGGACGTATTCATGAATACATGCATGAGGGTTTACACTAACCCTGACAGAAAGGGAATCGAGCTTTGCGGTGCGCTTAAGAACGTAATGGCGCTCGCTTCAGGAATCTCGGCTGGACTCGGCTATGGCGACAATACAAAGGCTGCGCTCATTACAAGGGGAATGGCTGAAATCACAAGGCTTGGAAGGAAGATGGGATGTCTTGAAAGAACCTTCTACGGTCTTGCAGGAATTGGAGACCTCATCGTAACAGCAACCTCAGTTCACAGCCGTAATAACAGATGCGGATATTTAATCGGACAGGGCATGAGCGTAGAGGATGCGATTAAAGAGGTAGGAATGGTTGTAGAGGGTATTAACGCAATCCCCGCAGCCGTGACACTTGCAAGGCAGTATGACATTGACATGCCGCTCATCATGGCGGTTGACAGCGTCGTAAACCACGGCGAGGACCCTGCCGAGGCGGTAAGGAAGCTCATGTCAAGGGACAAGAGAAACGAGATTCTTTGATTTGTTTCATTAAAGGCATGGGATTAGTCAAAGGGCGGCGGTTTAACAAAGACCTGAATTAAGACACAGCGGATATACTTCTTTATATATGCTCAGTATCCATTATTCGTATACCGAAACGCGCATTTAATGTGTTAATCATGTCAATAGTATGTTAAAATATTGACGATTAAAATAAAGCTCTGTAGAGTAATTTGGGAGGAAATGAAAAAATGGGATTTTTAACAGGTAAGACAGTCATTATCACAGGTGGCGGAAGAGCAGTTCTTGCAGACGGCTCATGCGGATCAATCGGATACGGCATTGCAACAGCATATGCAAAGGAAGGCGCCAACATCGTTATCACAGGACGTAACGTAAAAAAGCTTGAGGAGGCTAAGGCTGAGCTCGAGGAGAAGTACGGTGTAAAGGTTCTTGCAGTTCAGGCAGACGTAAACGCAGGAGATGACAACGAGGCTACAGTAGCAAATGTTATCGAGAAGACAGTTGCGGAGTTCGGACGCATCGACGTTCTCATCAATAACGCACAGGCTTCAGCTTCAGGCGTAACACTTGCTGACCACACAACTGAGCAGTTTAACCTTGCAGTATATTCAGGACTTTATGCTACATTCCACTACATGAAGGCATGCTATCCATACCTTAAGGAGACAAAGGGAACAGTTATCAACTTCGCATCAGGTGCAGGTCTTTTCGGAAACTTCGGCCAGTGTGCATATGCAGCTGCAAAGGAAGGCATCAGAGGACTTACAAGAGTTGCTGCAACTGAGTGGGGTCCTGACGGAATCAACGTAAATGTTGTATGCCCGCTTGCATGGACATCACAGCTTGAGAACTTTGCAAATGCTTATCCGGATGCATTCAAGGCTAACGTAAAGATGCCTCCGATGGGTCATTATGGAAACGTAGAGACAGAGATTGGACGTGTATGCGTACAGCTCGCTAACCCTGACTTCAAGTACATGACAGGTGAGACACTTACACTTGAGGGCGGACTTGGCCAGAGACCATAATACGATATAAATTTTATTTATATATATCTCAATGAAGAATGACGGGAACGTTTTTACACGTCCCCGTCATTCTTTTTTTCATTTTATTATTAGGATTGATTTATTATGAAGCAATTTTTATATTATCACAGAGTGATTAATTAGAATTCATTTCCCGGGAATTTCGGAATTCCTGCAAAGCCCTTTTCAAGGTCTTCATCTGTCGGGATGTAGTCTGACATAACGCCGTCATTGAACTTCTCGTATGCAACCATGTCGAAGTAGCCTGTACCGGTGAGACCGAAGAGGATGTTCTTTTCCTCGCCTGTTTCCTTGCACTTAAGTGCTTCGTCGATTGCAACACGGATAGCGTGTGAGCTCTCAGGAGCTGGAAGGATACCCTCTGTTCTTGCAAAGAACTCAGCTGCCTCAAATACTGATGTCTGTTCAACGCTTGTAGCCTCCATGTATCCGTCATGGTAAAGCTGTGAAAGGGTAGAAGACATACCGTGGAATCTTAAGCCGCCTGCGTGGTTAGCTGACGGAATGAAGCCAGAACCGAGTGTGTACATCTTAGCGAGAGGACAAATCATTCCTGTGTCACAGAAGTCGTATGCAAACTTACCTCTTGTGAAGCTTGGGCATGATGCCGGCTCAACTGCGATGATTCTGTAATCCTTTTCACCTCTTAACTTTTCACCCATGAAAGGAGCGATGAGTCCGCCAAGGTTTGATCCGCCGCCTGCACATCCGATGATGATGTCAGGTGTTACGCCGTATTTGTCAAGAGCTTTCTTAGCCTCAAGACCGATTACTGACTGGTGAAGGAGTACCTGGTTAAGAACTGAGCCGAGAACGTATCTGTAGCCCTCGTTCTGTGTGGCAACTTCTACTGCCTCTGAGATAGCGCAGCCAAGTGAACCAGTTGTTCCAGGATGTGCCTCAAGGATCTTTCTTCCTACCTCTGTCTTCATAGAAGGAGATGGTGTAACGTCAGCGCCGTAGGTTCTCATAACCTCACGTCTGAATGGCTTCTGTTCATATGAAACCTTTACCATGAAGACCTTGCAGTCAAGTCCGAGGTATGCACATGCCATTGAAAGAGCTGTTCCCCACTGGCCTGCACCTGTCTCTGTAGTAACTCCCTTAAGTCCCTGCTTCTTTGCGTAGTAGGCCTGGGCGATTGCTGAGTTAAGCTTGTGAGATCCGCTTGTGTTGTTACCTTCAAACTTGTAGTAGATATGAGCCGGTGTTCCGAGTGCCTTCTCAAGACAGTAGGCTCTAACAAGCGGGGCCGGTCTGTACATCTTGTAGAAGTTTCTGATTTCCTCTGGAATTGCGATATAAGGTGTTGTATCGTCAAGCTCCTGCTCAACGAGTTCCTTACAGAAGATGCCTGAAAGCTCTTCGGCTGTAAGTGGCTGTAAGGTTCCCGGACTAAGGAGCGGAGCCGGTTTATTCTTCATATCCGCACGAAGGTTATACCAGGAATCAGGAATCTCGTTTTCTGCTAAATAAATCTTGTAAGGTATTTCTTGTTTCATGGTTTATTCCTCCTGATTGATACTTTTCTTTTTACGAACTTGTGTTCGTTTGTTCTAACAATTGCTTATTATACTCATGAAAATCATATTGTCTAATCAATAATATTGATGTTATAATAAGTAAAACTTATTACAAAGGACGTTTTTATGAATCTTAACCAACTGGAATACTTTATTAGTGCGGCCAATAATCTAAATTTCACAAAGGCTGCCCAGGAATGCTTTATTTCACAGACTGCAATGACCCAGCAGATCCAGGCACTTGAGAAAAACCTTGGTGTAAAGCTCTTTATAAGGGATAAACACCACACGGAACTCACCCCAGCCGGAAAGGTCTATTATAAGGAAGCCAGGGAAATCATCAAAAAGAGTAATGAGGCCGTAAAGAGGGCAAGGATTGCCTCAACGGGTCTTGTCGGCGAGCTGACACTTGGATATAGCTCTGGCTTTGGACAGACTGACTGCGCTGAGATTTTAAAGGGCTTTCACCAGGCATTTCCAAACATTAAGGTTAAGCTAAAAAGAAACACCCTCAGCATTCTCATGGAGGGAATACAGAAGGGTGAGATCGACATGGCCTTTGCGGTTTCCCCGCACCAGAATAATTACGAGCATATCAACAGGGTATATCTTAAGAGCTATCCTCTTTATGTTGTAATGAGCTCTGATAACCCGCTTGCCGACAGGGAGGCAATTGAGTATAAGGACCTAAAGGATGAAAACTTTATCCTCATGCAGCCGGTTGAAAGATCAAGGGACGAGACTGACGAGGTTTTATGGCTTTACAATAAGGGCGGCTTTCTTCCTAACGTAGTGGCACTTGACAAGGAGCCTGAAAACATCATGCTCATGTGCTCACTTGGAGATGGTGTCTGCCTGCTCCCGGAGTACATTGTTAGGCCGTACATGAAAAATGATTCGATTGCGTTTGTTCCCGTAATTAACAGTGACAGGACGGCCGAGAACATGAACTTTGAGATTGTATGGGCTGAGGATAATGTGAACCCGACTGTTGAAAACATGATAGAGTGGTGTAGGAGCCATTAAAAGTAAAATTTTACGCCTCACATTAAGAATTGGTTTTGGCATTGAAGCCTTTTTGATGCCTGGCTTTAAGTTTAATAAAGTAAAAATAAAGGTAAAAAAATAAGTGCATAAACATAGGAAGAAAGTGTACTAAAATCAGTACTTATGACGAAAATATCATATATGTATTTACAGCAATACTTTAAAGTGTTAAACTGCATACCGTTAAAGTATATTAAAATGAGGTACTTATATGGTTATTATTGATTTACTTGAAAGAAATGCCAGGTTTCACGGCAATGAGATAGCACTTGTTGAAATTAACCCGACAGAGGAAAGGGACAATGCCACAACATGGCGTGAGGCAAGCCTTGTGGAAAATGCCATGCCTGATGCACCATACAGACGTGAGATGAAGTGGTCTCAGTTTGACATGATGGCAAACAAGGTTGCCAACTTTCTTTTAAGCCGAGGCATCAAGCAGGGAACAAAGTGCGGTATTCTTATGATGAACTGCATCGAATTCCTGCCGATTTACTTTGGCGTGCTTAAGGCAGGCTGCGTTGTCGTTCCGCTTAATTACAGATATGCGGCTGACGAAATCCTTTACTGCGCAGAGCTTGCAGACCTTGAGGTTCTTTTCTTCGGACCTGAGTTCGTGGAAAGAATGAATACCATATCAGACAAGCTCACAAAGATAAAGACAATGTTATTTGTGGGAAAGAATGTTCCGGAGTATGCCGAGAGCTGTCTTGACCTTATCGAATTCTGCTCACCGCTTGCACCTCCTGTAAGCATTGAGCCAGATGACATCGGAGCAATCTACTTCTCATCAGGAACAACAGGCTTTCCGAAGGCAATCCTTCATAAGCACCGCGGTCTTCTTGCATCATGTGAGACTGAGCAGAACCACCATGGACAGTCAAGGGACGACGTATTTCTTTGCATCCCGCCGCTTTACCATACAGGCGCAAAGATGCACTGGTTCGGATCACTCCTTGCATGCTCAAAGGCAGTTATCCTTCGTGGAATTAAGCCAGAGTGGATTCTCAGGACAATTTCAGAGGAGAAGTGCACAATTGTCTGGCTTCTCGTTCCGTGGGCACAGGACATGCTCGATGCAATCGACTCGGGACGCATCAACACAGACGACTACATGCTTGACCAGTGGAGACTTATGCACATCGGAGCACAGCCTGTTCCGCCGAGCCTCATAAAGAGATGGAAGGCAAAATTCCCGCACCACCAGTACGATACAAACTACGGTCTTTCAGAGTCCTTGGGACCAGGCTGCGTACATCTTGGTGTTGAAAACATTGAAAAGGTCGGAGCAATCGGAATCCCTGGATACCTCTGGGAGGCAAAGGTCATCGACGGCAAGGCCAACGAGGTGCCTGACGGTGAGGTCGGAGAGCTTGCAGTCAAGGGACCGGGTGTCATGGTCGGCTACTACAAGAACGAGGAAGCAACAAATGAGGTGCTTCACGGCGAGTGGCTGTGGACAGGCGACATGGCCAAAAAGGACGAAGATGGATTTATACATCTTGTAGATAGGAAAAAGGATGTTATAATAATGGGTGGAGAAAATCTCTATCCTGTACAGATTGAGGACTTCTTAAGGGCAAACGAAAAGATTAAGGACGTTGCCGTTATCGGTCTTCCGGACAAGAGACTCGGAGAAATTCCTGCAGCCATCATTTCCATTAAGGAGGGCATGAGCGCAACAGAGGAGGAAATCAACGAGTTCTGTGCAGACCTTCCGCGTTACAAGAGACCGCGTAAGATCATCTTCGCAGATGTTCCGAGAAACCCAACAGGAAAGATTGAGAAGCCGGTACTCAGGGCAAGATACTGCAGCATGCCGCTCGTAGAGGCCCAGACTACCGAAGACTAATAAATAACAGGAGACACAGACTCATGAAAAAGTTAATGCTTGGAAACGAAGCCGTTGCAAGGGGACTTTACGAAGCCGGCTGTAAGTTTGTTTCATCATATCCCGGAACTCCGAGTACTGAAATCACTGAGGAGGCCGCTAAGTATGAAGAGATTTATGCAGAGTGGGCACCTAATGAGAAGGTTGCAATGGAGAGTGCCTTCGGTGCTTCACTTGCAGGCTCAAGATCCTTCTGTGCCCAGAAGCACGTAGGTCTTAATGTTGCGGCAGACCCGCTTTTCACACTTTCATACACAGGTGTAAACGGCGGTCTTGTTATCGCGGTTGCAGATGACCCCGGAATGCATTCATCACAGAATGAGCAGGATTCAAGACATTATGCAATTGCTGCAAAGGTTCCGATGCTTGAGCCGTCAGACTCTCAGGAGGCTAAGGACTTCGCCAAGCTTGCATACGAAATTTCGGAGGAGTTTGATACACCTGTAATCCTCAGGATGATTACAAGAATCTCACATGCGCAGAGCCTCGTTGAGCTTTGTGACAGAGTTGAGGCAGAGGAAAAGGAATTCACAAAGAATCCTGGCAAGTACGTAATGATGCCTGCAAACGCAGTTAAGAGACACGTTGTTGTTGAGGAAAGAACGGCCAAGCTTACTGCATTTGCAGAGGAAAGCAGCATTAATAGAATTGATGAGGGCACTAGCGATGAGATGGGTATCATCACCTCGTCAACCTGCTATAACTATGTTAAGGAGGTTTGTGGTGACAGGTATCCGGTTCTTAAAATCGGCATGATTAACCCGCTTCCAGTAGAAAAGATTAAAAGCTTTGCAAAGGGCGTTAAAGGGGTAGTTGTAGTTGAGGAGCTTGACGGCATTATCGAATCACACTGCAATAACATCGGCGTGGCTGTAAAGGGCAAGGAGATTTTCTCAATGCTCGGTGAATTCAGCCAGCAGACAGTTGCCAAAGGACTTGGCGTAGCATATGAGGGCGGAGAGAAATTTAATGAGACAATCCCTCCAAGACCACCTGTTCTTTGCGCAGGCTGCCCGCACAGGGGAATTTTTTATCTCCTTAACAAGAACAAAATCAAGGTTCTCGGAGACATCGGATGCTATACACTTGGAGCACTTGCACCGCTTTCAGCACTTGATTCAACCATCTGCATGGGCGCAAGTATCTCAGGCATCCACGGCTTCATTAAGTCACATCCTGAGAATGCCGGAAGCACGGTTGCCGTTATCGGTGATTCAACTTTCATGCATTCAGGTATGACAGGCCTTGTAAACATCGCATATAACGAGTCAAATTCAACGGTTATCATTCTCGATAACTCGATTACCGGAATGACAGGACACCAGCAGAACCCGACAACAGGCTTTAACCTTAAGGGTGACCCTGCATCAAAGGTTAACCTCGAGGAGCTTGTAAAGAGCATTGGCATCAAGGACGTTACTGTAGTTGATCCTTATAACCTTAAGGAGAGCGAGGAGGCAATAAAGGGTGCACTTTCAAGGAATAATCCTTCCGTAATCATCTCAAGAAGACCATGCGCACTTCTTAAGTATGTAAAGCATAATAAGCCTCTT
>JAUNDA010000082.1 GCA_030526295.1 Eubacteriales bacterium | reverse complement strand
CATCTGAAGATTTACGTAATAGCCATTAGTTAATACATTAGCCTTAAGTGAGAAATTGTCAGGCTGTGCTGCCATTGTTTCTGTTGTCTTTGTCCAGTAAACGGCATTATTTCGTGTGGTCTTGCTTGTAAGAGAGAATGTACCGGCATGGTTGTAGGTTGATTCTCCAACAAAGATGTTACCCTTCTTTAAGGTAACCATATCTTCGTAATTGAATTCTGCATCAGGGTTCGCACCTACTGTAAATGTGATGTCTTCAATTGAACCGAAGTAGCCTGTTACATTGACAGCTGAGAAGTTTGTTCCTCTTCCGCCGTCTCCTGTATTTCTGTGGTTACCGAATTTGTCACCCATTGAACCAGACTGGATGTAGCCCTTTGAAAGGACATTTTCACCCTCGACCATTGCAGTAAACTTAATCTGGCTCTTTGCGTCTGTAATGTAGTCGTACTGTGTACCAACACTTGAGAGGCTGTACTGGCCATTCAGTGTGTAATATGTCTTGGCTGTACCCATGTAGCCAGGGTTGTAAATACCTGACATCTTCGGAACAGGCATATTGAACTGGTCGAAGTGTACGATTACCTCGTCTCCTACTGAGATTACGAAATCATCGTCGGCATTTGTCTTGCCTGTTGTTGTATTCTCAATGGAGTAGCTGATCTTCTTTGCACGAACTACCATGTAGTCTGCGCCGTCATTTGTTGTTACTGTAATGATGTTGTTACCACCCTTTACAGGAACAATGTATGATCCGTCTGCCTCGGCTTCTACCGTGATTACCTCGCCTGCTGTTCTTCCGTAAACGTTCTGAACAGTTACAGTTTCAGCCTCATCCGGATTGAATGTAAATGTACCGCTCTCACCGAAGTAATAAACTGTATCGAACTCAGCATCCCAGTCTCCGTCAAATGAAACAGGATTCCATTCGATTGTCTTGTCAGGACCTACATTTACAACAACAAGTCCGTATCTGTTCGGGTCTGTTGCTCCGTAGGTTCCGTTAAGTGTTGTATTTCCGGCAACATCGATTGCATCATACCAGACTGCGATAACAGCTGTTCCCTCCCTGAGGGCTTCGATATCCATCCAGTTGCCTGTTGCATTACCTGTGCACTGTGTTGTTACAGGTGTAACTGAAACAACATCGTTTCCTGAAAGAATGCTGTAATGGAAGTCAGGCTCAATCATTATGTTGGCTGTTACTGTATTTACAATCTCCCATGCTGCACGGTATGCACGGAGACGGAAGGTATCACCAACCTCGAGTGCGAGCTCGTTAGTATCCTTAGCATCATCGATATTTAAGACAACGCTGTTCTCATACTCGATGTTGCTGCCTGCGCCTTCCTTGCTGGCAATGACTGTTTCCGTAGATGTCGGGTCTCCTGCCCTGAGCTCTACCGTGTAGGTTGTATTATCCTTTGCATAGCCTGATGCTGTTACATAGCCGTCCTTTGCAACACGGTAGGACGCATTTGAAAAGCTTGGATACTTAACCACATAGGTTCCTGTTCCGTCACCGTTGTCTGTCACTGTATGCGGCAGAACCATGTCATTAAAGTTGTTAATCTGATAGAAGAATGTAACGTCTGCATCCATCGGTGCCACAACCGTAAAGGTATTAAGGGCTGAAATCGCAAATGTTTTCTTCTGAATAGCCGTAAGTGTTGAGGCAAATGTGTTATTAATCTGTGGCTTTGCACCCAGTGTCTCACTTAACTCGTCACTTAAGTCTATTGTGTAATTGTAAAGAATCTGGTTACCGTATGCCCAAACCATACGTGGTGCGACAACATATGTCTTGCCAGATGTGATTGTGCTGTCAAGATAGTTTTCGCCCGGGATGATTACAGCCTTACCGGGAGCCACAAGGTCAATTGAGAAATCGTCAACTGAATCGATCTTAACAGCTGTGGAAACACCATTTACCTTTACGCTTGTTGTGGTTGTATAGAACTTAACCAGAACGAGTGTAAGGTTCGATTCCTCATAGATTGATGTCTGAAGCGGGAAGTCAAAGCCAACACCGCCATAGTTATGTTCCTCATCTGTAACTACACATGAGTAGCTTCCGTATGGAACCTCAAGCTCGTAGTTGTGAATCAGCGGGTTTGTCTCGTCCACGCCCTTGTCAACTGCCGCAACAGGATCTCCAGTTCCATCGCTTCCTACATAGAACTTAGCCTCAGAACCCTCAGGAATGATGAGCTTTGCGGGAAGCTTTTCTGTTGTCCTTGTTCCAAGGTACTCACCGCATACGTCACAGAAATCATTTGAGTTTGCATCAACATGTGTTGTATGCTCTCCCTCTTCTCCCTGATTTCCCTCATCAGCTGTCTTTGGAACACGGATTGCAACGTCGTCAAATGCGAAGTATGCAGGCTGTGAGAAGCCGTAACCATTGTCGCTTGTTCCGTTAATCTCGAGTGCTACCGAGAAAACCTCGCCAAGAGATGAAAGATCCCACTTTGTCCAGTCCTGAACAATAAGGTTCTGTCCCTCACAGACATTCATCCTTGTCTCTGATATCTTATTGTCCTTTGCATCATAACCAATGGCACGCACATACAGTACGTCATTCTCACCCATTGCAGAAGTGAGGCCATTGCCCTCCACAATACAATTAAGCAGATAGTTTGTGAGCTTAATGTACATATGGTCAATGACACTGCCCTTATCGCCGCCGTTTGTGAGGTAAAGACGTGGAAGATATTCCTCCGAAAGTCCGTATCCTGCTGTATCAGCGTAGCCATAGTGGACTACGAAGTTATTTGATCCGTTATGTCCGCCACCTGAACGCTTAACACCGCTTACGCCCTCCTTGTAGACGGTAAGCTGGTGGTCAGCATCTCCGGTGTCTGCAATGTCACCTGAAACATAATTGGAGATTGCCTCTCCATAGCTCCAGTAGCAATAATCGTTTCCTTCTCCACCGAAGCTGTTGCTGGGTAATAAGGCATGGTAAAGTCCTGTTTCGACATCAAGCCACTCGTACGGATCTGCCATACCGCTTCCACCTTCACCATATAAAAGCGGACCGCCGTACTGTGGTTCATCGATCAGGGCATCCCAATCATCACCCTCAAAGGTTACAATGCGGAGCTCATAATCCTCACCCTGTGCTGCCCACGCTGTCAGGGTCATTGCACCCATAAGCGTGAAAACCACAAGAAGAAGACCCAGAAGCTTTTTTCCGCATTTTGCGATTCTTGTCTGCATGAATTTTCCTCTCTTTCACTTAAGCTGCCTCAGGCAGCTATTGTTATATATAAGATCCTTATTCCCAGCCCGGGAACTCGGATAACTTCCCATTCGCATAGCGGTAAACCAGTGCCGCATCTGTTGAGTTAATTACTCCGTCATTATTTACATCCGCTGCCAGCTGCTGCTTCTCGGTTGTTTCGATGCTTCGTCTTACCATCGAATAAATCAGGGCTGCATCCGTCGAGTTTATGACTCCGTCATCATTAACATCGCCTATCATAACCGTCTCAGCCTCATCAAGTACGGTTACAACACACTCGGCAAAGAAATCACCGGCTGTAGCAGTAATTGTGGTCGTTCCCGGTGCAATGGCCGTTAGCCTTCCGTCCTCAACCGTTACGACCTCCTCGTCAGTGGTTTCCCATGTGATCATGACACCTGCTGACTCCTCAGGCTCTATTGTCGCAACTAGCATTTCCTCGTCACCGACATTAAGCTCAAGCTCACTCTTATCAAGTGTGATTCCCCAGACCTCAGTCTCAGCCGCTCCCACTAAAAGCATTGCCGTTGCGGGTGCGATGCAGGCCTCCTCCTCGTCAGTTGCCGCCGGGTCCAAAGCCATAAGGTAATATGTTCCCTCTTCCTCTGGAGCATTGAATGTGAGGGTACCTCCCTCATCATCGTCATAAATGACACTGTCAATGAATTCCCAGTTGCTGTCATAGATTCCAACCGAAAGTCCATTCTTCTCAACAAATGATGTACTCTCAAAGGTTGTATCCCAGCCGACTGTTGCAGCAACAACCTCACCGCCTGGTGCTGCATTGTATGTATCCTGGTCAAAGGCTGCAAAATATCCGTAATTATAGAAATCCCAGTTAGAGAACATTGCAACATCCCATGTGTCATTGTCCGAAAGAAGGATGTAATCAGAGGTTGCTCCCCATCCGGGGCTCATATACGGATAGCAGTGGTTTCTGTAGTACATGAGGTTCTCGTCATGTCCCCAGAAATTTGTCATGTAAAGGCTAGTCGCACTACCTGAAATGGTCAGTGCACTAAGGCCACCACTTTCATATGCAGTGGCACCGTCCATATACAAAACCTCTGTTTCCTCATCATAAATGAACAGGTCTGAGGTTCCCTTGCAGCACTGCTCATCGTCAAGGCCCATGTAATACTTCTCAAGAAGATAGATATAGAGGTGAAGTCCTGTCGGACGCTCTACCACAACATCTCCTGTGTATGAGCCTGAACCTCCCTCAGTTTCATAACGCTTGTAGTCATCAAGTTCATAAAGACCGAGGTCAAAATACGGAACCGTTACCGGATAATGCGAAAGAATTGTTCCGTCAGCTCCCATAAGCGGCATTCCGTTATTCGACACCGTGACATATACCGTAACCTCATCCTGAGGTGTCTCGTCATAGTTATACTGTGCATCCTCTCCCCTTGGAGCCTCCTCCACCGTGATTGTCATCGTGTGTGTTACTTCTCCCTCAGGGCATACTGCTTTGAGTGTCACATCATAATCACCGGCATTTTCGGTCGAAAAATAAAACGTTCCGTTCTGAAGCTTTGTAAAGTTATTTACCACGTCGCATGAGAACGAGTAGTTCATTGTATGACCGCTCACATCGTTAAAAATGTTGCTCAGCTTTATCGAATACTGGTTACCTGCCGATACAACGGCTGTTTCGGGTGCATCAGGTAAAACATTTGCACATGCTCCTGTCTGTGTTGCATAAACACTGCCAGGCATTGCGCCAACAAGCATCATCGCCGCAACAAACACTGCACTAAATTGTTTAAGTTTCTTTTTCATAATTACTCCTAAAACAAAGCTACGTATGAATATACAAAGGATTTAAAAATCATCTGACTGCCTGCGGGAAACACATGGAGTTTTACCTCCTCTTCGTTCCAGAATATAAAAAAGGTCCGGCAACAATGTGTCTTTACATTAGTTTGCCGAACCCCCCGGTGAGGCTTTGTTGCGTTTATGGAATACTCTGTATACTCCATCTGTCAACTCCAAAAATAAAAAACTGCGACATTCATATCCGAATGTCGCAGCCGTATTCCTGTGCCAAATTCCCTGAAACCCGTACTTGCAGATTTCAGTTCTTACCATGTAAAGCAGGTCTTCTGACTCGCGTATCATAAGTACTGTGCAGCCTTCTCAGGTTTCCCCAATGACCGGCTTTCGCCGAAGCACAGCACCTCCTCGCTTACAGCGGCGGTACCGTTCGTGATTCTAACACGATTCCCTATTCTCTTGTGTGACTGTTACCATTCACACAAGCACTAGACAATTTATTAAATTTTTATTAACTATAATGCTCCGATAAATATTTGTCAAACATTATTTTGTTTTATTTATCATACTTGTTGTTTTTTTACAAAAAAAATACAGCATCTTGCACGCACAAGACACTGTACTAATTTTAATGTCACAATTTTGTATATTAAATCCCATGCCGTTGTTTTAAAGGTCATCAGGCGGGAATCCTCTGCGAATAATTATTCCGGTTATTTCACCAAATTCACTCATCATTTCTTATTTTTCTACCTCACGGCATTATAACCGTCATATGAATTAAAGGCCATGCAGTCGGCTATTTCACCTGTAAGTGTATCGAATACGACAATGTTTATTCCGTTTTCAGTGAGTCGGTACTGCCTGTTATCAATGAAGATTCCATTATGCACTCCTGCACGCTTTAAAAGAAAGTCGTTACGCTTGGTACTCCAGTAATATTCATCCGTTACATTCTCGGATGACCATATGGTTGCCCCGTCCTTAAGGTACCATATACCGTTCTGACCGTTAAAGCTTATTCCAAGCTCATTAAGAAGCTCTGCTGTGGATGCGTCATAGGCACTGCAGTCACCATCAGCCGAAACAAAAACCTCAAGGTTTTTATTACTTAGCTTAGCAGTAATCTCCTCACGGCGTGTAAGCTCACTAAGCTCCTTATCATAAATCATCTGCCTGATGTAATCGGCATTTTTCTCCCATGAGCCATAGGCCATATCACCCCTGTGGTCAGGAATATCGAAGCTACCCTTAAGATAGCTTCCTAAAAATTTCGTAAATTTGACATTACCCCGTAAATTTAGGTGGTCCCTGTCACCGATGTCAGAATCAAAATCGATTCCGATTTCATCATAGAGCGTGTTACAGTTTAAAAACGGAACATCATACTCTGCTGCCACCATTGCCGCAGTTAAATATTTCTCCTGTTCGTCATCGGTGATACCCGCATATGGAGCTATTACAACCATCACCGGTATACCCTCTGCCTTAGCCAGCTCAAGGACCATCCTGTAATAGTTTTCGGTCTTTTCAGGAATGAGGCCCCGCTTTGTAAGACCGCTTACATCAGGCCTCTCAAACGAAACCGTCTCCATGTTGCAGACAAAGCCCTTCCAGTTTTCATAGTAATTATATCCCTGGTCAGGGAGAAAATCCTCTTTGGCGAGTTCCTTGTACCTGTTATGGTACTGGACGTATGAAAGGAAAAACTCTGCCCATCTTTCCCTCGGCACACTTGCCTTGATGGCGTCCACCTTGTTACGTGACCACTTAAGGCCGAAGGTGTTTTTGATTATCGTGCTGTCGAAAACATCCTCCTCAGGGAGCACCAGCCCATAGCCCTCGAGTACGATAACCTTAGGAGTCTGCGTCTTAAGCGCCTCCCTTAAATAGAAATATGTATTCCACATATTTTGGAGCGATCCGCCCATTATGTATGATGACATGCCATACTCATCCCATAAAACACCCGTATTAATGTTTTCAAAGGCATGTGAGCTTCCAAGTATCAGTACGTCTACAGAATCCTTATCCTGCTCATAAAACTTCTCAACACTGTAAATGCCGTCTCCGTATTTCAACTTAAATACAGAATTTAATCCGAGCAATACCGCAATCAGGCAGGCGAGAAAGCCTATGGATTTTAAAAGCTTTTTTACCATTCTCCCCACCCCTAAAACTGAAAATAAATAAACTGCTTTGCATCAAACTGCGGGCCGTATTCACCGAAGATGAAAATCATCACGATAAGCCCTATTACAACAGCCCACTCAAACCAGAGGTTCTGTGTTAAAAGGAAGCTGTCAAGTGTCTGCTTTTTTATTACCCTGATAAGATCCACGAGGAAAAGAATGACAACTCCGACAATAAGTATGTTCATCTCTGGCCTAGCGAGTCCGAGCTTATATAAGCCGTCATTAAAAAGAACCCACGGAGTAGGCTTTGTTATTATCCTTGCGATGATGCTAAAAGCCTCCGTAATTGTATTTGCCCTAAAGAAAATCCATGCAAACGAAACAAGCACGAAGGTAACAAGCGTCCTTAAGAGCCTGTGGCTAAAGCACTCTGTGTTTACATTAAGCCTAGCTGCTATCCTTCCCCTAATCTCCTTTGTCAGGTCCCCTATCACCTGATAAAGGCCGTGAAGGCCGCCCCAGAAAACAAAGGTCCAGTTTGCACCGTGCCAGAGGCCGCTTACAAGAAAGACAATCATTGTGTTGAGTGCCTTTCTGAGCCTTCCCTTCCTGTTACCGCCAAGCGGAATGTAGAGATAGTCCCTGAACCAGGTGCTAAGGGAAATGTGCCACCTGCTCCAGAAATCCCTGATGCTCGTTGCAAGGTATGGTGCATTAAAGTTTTCCATGAGTGAAAAGCCCATTATCCTAGCTGCACCGGTTGCTATCGTCGAGTAGCTTGCAAAGTCGCAGTAAATCTGGAGTGCAAAAAAGACTATAGCTGTAATAAGCTCAGTGCTTCCGTACATCCTGTAATTATCAAATACAGTATCTACGAGTATTGAAGCACGGTCCGCTATTACCATCTTCATGAAAAGTCCCCATACCATGAGTATGGCTCCTGATGAAATGGCATTAAGGTCCCAAAGCTTCTTCTTTTCTATGTCCCTCATCTGCCCGAGAAGGTTCTTGGACCTCTCAATCGGTCCTGCAACAAGCTGCGGGAAGAAGGATACAAAAAGAGCGTAGCGGAAGAAATTTTTTTCTGCCTCCACATCACCCCTGTAAACATCAATCATGTATCCGAGCGCCTGGAATGTATAGAAGGATATGCCAACTGGCAAAAGGAAGTCAAACCTTCTCTCCACTACACCTATATGCAGTATACCAAGAACCTTATTAAGCGATTCAATCGCAAAGTTTCCGTACTTAAAGAGTGCAAGGATTCCGAGGTTAATAATGATGCAAAGAACCATCACGGCCTTTTTCTTTGTTTCAGCGGTCTTAGTGCCATTAAGCTTAACGAATAATAGAGCGCTTAAATATGTAACAACCGTCGAGCCACCTATTAGAACCGCATATTTTGCGTTCCATGACATATAAAAATAATAGGACGCAGCCAACAGCCAGTACATCCTTATCTTCGCCGGAATAACAAAATAAACCGCTATCACGGCCGGAAAGAAAATAAGAAAATCGACTGAATTAAACTGCATCCAATTACCTCACATCAGGTCTTGCATAAGATTTTCGCTTCTGTTTTT
>JAUNDA010000081.1 GCA_030526295.1 Eubacteriales bacterium | reverse complement strand
CGGGGTTAAAGGTCGGAGGCGTGAGCCGTTACCACGACCGGGCAGTTACAAGCCCGTTACCTTTAGGTGATGGGTAGTTGACGTGCTCCCTCCTTTAATACTTCGTACCCCTGCCATACCGCATTGCAGACATACATATATATCCAAACAAACATAAAGATACAACTTTACGCATATCATTATACTATCTGCAGGGCGTGTGTAAAAGGGAAAGTATGCAAATCGTGAGGATTTGGGACAAAAGGGCCATGTAAAGAACCAATAATTGCTTTAAAACCAGTAAAGAAATGCCAAAAAAACCCTGACCAAGGTTAAACCAGGTTCAGGGCTATATTTGTCACGATTATTATTTGATTTTAATCTGGCACATGGTCATTGCGCTGAGTGCGTTGTCATGTGACGCGGGTGTAACACCTGCACAGCAGGCTGCATCCACGCTTACCGAAACCTCCGGAAGGTGCGCCTTTGCCATCATTGCATTACTGATAACACAGATGTCAGTACAGAGACCGATAAATTCAATCTCAGAAATATCATCCTCAAACGCCTCTAATTCCCCAGCGAGCGCCGTGCTTCCAAATGTCGGCTTCTCAAAGCCCTTTACCTGTGCACCTGCTGCCCTTCTTTCCTCAATGGCAGCACTGACCCTGTCATTAAGCTCCCAGCCGTGTGTTCCCTTAATGCAGTGAGGCACCGGAAGGTTATGTCCCTCCTGGGTCTCCATGTAATTCTCCCCATGTGTATCGAGCGTATAGAAAAGCGGACCCTTATGGTCCTTGATCTTTTCAACAACATTTCCAACGATGGCCACGGCCTCAGCTGTTCCAAGCGCACCGTCGATAAAGTCATTCTGCATATCCACAACTACTAAAATGTGCTGTCCCATCATCAGTTTCCTCCTTTTTGTTTTAAAGCCTCTAATATGGCCTCGCGAAGCCTCATGACATCGATTGGCTTTGCAACATGTCCGTTCATGCCGGCTGCAAATGCATTCTCCATATCCTCCTTAAAGGCATTTGCCGTCATGGCAATAATCGGAATGCCTGCCTTTTTCTCATCCTTTAGCGCCCTGATGGCTCGTGTTGCCTCATATCCGTTCATCTCAGGCATCTGGATGTCCATGAGGATAAGGTCATATGTACCCGCAGGCTCAATCTCATACCTCTTAACGGCACCCTTACCATTTGTTGCATGGTCTACCTTTATGCCCATCTCCTCTAAGATGATAATGGCAATCTCGGCATTAAGCTCATTGTCCTCCGCCAGAAGGATTCGGCGGCCTCTTAGCAGATCACTGTCAGATGGTGCTGCCATTACAGTATCGGTAGCACCCGGCTCCCTTGCAGAAGCCTCTTCTTCATTGCTGTTGCTATCGGTGGCTTCAGTTCCCGAAGCATTAATCTTAGTATCAGCCTCGGCCCTGTCCTTTTCCATGGCCTCTATGTCCTTACTATCCGCAAGCCTATGCTCAAGTGTAAAGGTGAACTTAGTACCCTTACCCACCTCGGACTCAACCTCGATGGTACCACCCATAAGTTCGATGAGTCTCTTTACGATTGGCATGCCAAGTCCCGTGCCCGCAACCTTGCCTGTTGTGGTATTTCTCTCCCTCGAGAAGGATTCAAAAAGCCTTGGCAGGTATTCGGCACTCATTCCGATACCGGTATCCTCGATAATCGACTGAACGCATACATATCCCTCTCTCTTACAGGGAACCTCACTTGCAATAAGCCTTACGGATCCGCCCTCCGGTGTGTACTTGACAGCATTGCTTAAGAGATTCAGGAAAATCTCCTTTATCTTTGTTTCATCGGCAATGACATATCTGAATGAAAGATCCCACTCGCTCTCAATGTGGAGGTCCTTGTCCTTTGCAAGCTCCTCGATGATGCTCATAACCTCTCCCATTACAGTCTGGGTATCTACCACTGTTTCGTTTAGCTCGACCTGTCCGCTTTCGATACGTGACATATCGAGGGTGTTATTGATAATGGACAGAAGGAGGTTTGAGGAATCCTCGATCTTTTCATGGTAATTGATGAGCTTTGGATCTGTAAGCTCCTTCTTTACAAGCTGCGAATATCCGATAATCGCATTCATAGGCGTACGGATGTCATGTGACATATTGAAGAGGAAGGCTGACTTCGCACGGCTAGCTGCCTCGGCCTTCTCCTTAAGCTCCTTCATCTCATCAGCCCTTTTAAGCTCGGCCTCCTGCATACGGATACGGTGACGCATCCTCGCATAGAACATAGCCGCAGCAGAAATCATTAACATGATGAAGACAACTATTACCGTCGCCTGCACCGGGTAAACCTTAATAAAGTCAACAGCCGACAGCTGTGTGGCCTTGTACGAGATGTGGCTTACGATGATTCTCTGTATTACCTCATCGGGCAATGCATAGATTGCCTTTGTGAAAATGCCCGCAAGTATATGGCTTACATGTGGTGACACTGCGATTCGGTATTCGTAAATCGGGTCATCGAGAACCCTGTAGGTAAGTGCACCCGAATGGTCACGGTTTACAAACTCCTGTGCAGAGTACTGGTAAACGTAGGCGATATCAGATTTTCCCCTTAATACGGACTCCATCGCCTCCTCTCTCGAGGCAAAGAACAGGACAATCGCATCCGGGGCATTCTTTTCCGCTATGGACGGACCAAAGCCCTGGCGTACCGTGGCAACGGTTGTGATATTGCCATCAAAATCATAGCGTGTGAGCTCTGCAACATGAAGCTTTAAGTAAGGTACCGTAAGTGTCAGGTTGTGCTCCTCCGCATAGGCCTCAGACGATGCAATCGTATTGAGGCAGAGGTCAATTGTCTGGTCTGACTGGAGCTCCAGGAACTGGTCCCTGGTCTCGCAGGGAACAAACTCATACGAAATTCCGATATACTCTGCAAGCTTTTCGAAATATTCAGGAACGATGCCCCTAAATACTCCATCCTCGAGGTATGAATACGGGAAGCATGTCGGATCGCTGAGCACGCGAAGCGGTTTCCCACTGTTTCTGATTTCCTCAATAAGAGCATGCTCACTTTCAGAAAAATATATCAAACGGTCGCCTGATTCCTCATAGAATTTACTGAAGAGGTTGTTCTTCCAGTTGATGTCAATCGAGTTCATCTGGTCGATTGCATAATTAATCTTCTCGAGAAGCTCGGTATTTCCTTTTTTGACTATGGCGTAAAAATCGCTGTAATTAAAGTTCTCTATTATACGCTCGCCTGCTGAATTACGAAGCGAGCTTGTGACTATGGCATCGACCTCCCCCGCCATAAGGGCTTCATCCATCTCGTCTGCTGTTGCATAGTAAACAGGCGTATATGTGAAGCCGTTATCCTCTGCGAAGGTTGCAAACTCCTCGTTTCTTGAGTTTCCTGCCATAATGGCAACACGCATTCCGTCATAGGTTTTGTAATTCTGAGGAATGATTTTTGTATTGTCGTCACGGATTGTAAGGACAGCACAGCTTGTACCAATCGATTTTGAAAAGTCAAACTTCTTTTCCCTCTCGGGAGTCTTTCTTGCCGAGGTGAGAAGATCAATCTCACCGTTTTCGAGCATTGTAAGCATCTCCTCCCAGCTCTTGTTATAGCCGACATACTCATAATCGACATCGATATAGCGGGCCATCTTGCGAAGAAACTCGTAGCCGTAGCCGCTCCTGTTGCCCTCTGCATCATGCATGTGGTAGCCGTCCATTGCAAAGAAGCCAACACGTATAAGCTCGTGCGATGTGTTATCTCCCCTGTCGGGTGTAACACGTGTAGCCGGGTCCGTCTCCGTAACTGCCTGGGATGTAGGCTGTGCGCTACTCTCTGTACTGCCACTGGCAGCGGCAAACACAGCTGTTTCAAAGCTTAATACGAAACAAAGAACAAGTAATATGAAATTAACAAAATGTTTTTTAATCATCGGGGTCGCCTCTTTCCGGTCTTAACATTTGTTATATTTGAAGTGTGTTTTTGCCCTTTAATAGGAAAACAAAACAATTCTTTCCCTATGAAAAAAGAGCCCTTGAATCCATAATTAGTTTAGCACTGTAAAGCACGGAATTCAACCGCACGTATAGCCACAAAACAGCAAAAAAGGTGCTTTCATGGCGGCATTCCATTTATTCTCCAAACGTAGTATACTTACAGAAAGCTCTTAGCTGTGAATTTGTATTTTCAGGGGAATTATCTATGCAGAATTTCGGAATGTCGATGATGTGGTTTTGGATTGTCTTCTTTTAAGAAATTGGAGGTATTTTCATGTTTGCGTATATATGGCCAATGGCGCTTGTAATTATGTTGAATATTCTGTATCAGATCTGTGCCAAGTCGGTGCCCGAGGATATGAACCCCTTTGCAGTGCTGACTGTGACATATATTGTCGGTGCCATAATAAGCGGTATTCTCTTCTTTGTCCTTGGTACACGTGACGGAGGTCTCATAAAGGAATATGGCAAGGTTAACTGGGCACCATTTGTTCTTGGAATCGTAATTGTAGGTCTTGAGGTAGGCTGGATTTATGCATACCAGGCAGGCTGGCCTGTAAGCACGGGCTTTATCGTACAAAGCGCAATACTCGCAGCGGCCCTGCTGCCAGTTGGATACTTTCTCTATCATGAGGCTCTGACATGGAACAAGCTTCTCGGAGTAGCGATATGCCTCGTGGGACTCTTCTTCATTAACTTTAAGTAAATAAGGGTATCTCATCCTTAAGAAAAAAGAAGGGTCATAATAATTCACAAAATCAATTGTTTAAGTTCTCTCATCTACTAATGGAAGGAGCGGGTTATGAAGGAACTGACGAATGACATTTTCTACACGGTACTTGGGGAATATGATGACTGTATCATAGACTATTGTCTTTTAGTGGACGACGCGCCGTATGCAGGCGAGTCCTCACACCGGAGGGCCATCGAGGCAGCATTAAGCAAATGCTCTTTAAAGGTTAAGGAGCCCTGGACCTATGACTTAAGCCGTGCAAGGGCCTCAAAGTTTGATGCTAATGACCTCCTCTTTTTCCCTGAGGCAGAGTGGAAGATAAAATCCGGCAAAACCACGGCCTATGACAAGCCATACGAGGATACTGATATCCCCTACTGGTTTGCATTTGTTGAGCCGCCTCATGGAACCTCACCTGTTGAAAGGGACGGAGTGGTTCTTAGGGATGAGTATGGCAGGGAAGACTTTGACCGTATCAATGAAGCCCTTTTCCCAAACGGAACCGAGGAGCTTGAGGTTTACAAGTGGAGCACCGACTGGTCCGAATACTTTGAGCCAGGCCTCGAATGGTGGGGTGCTGCATGCTGGAGTATTTACGACAAAACGCTGGGCAGATATGTTGTGATTATGGCATCTGCAACCGACTAGGTTAAAACCATGTAATGAATACCTGTTACAATGCTTATACGTTTATGGTAACAGCAGGGAGTTCCCGGTAATTTAATTGCCTGGCAGTACACTGCGGGTTACAAACCGAATACTACGCATAAATGGGTTGACACACAATATTTTTTCATATAGAATACGCGCAGAATTTGAAACGTGCACTCATCACCGGATGAGTGGTTAAGGCGTCTGTGTTCAGATCGTAGGTAGCAGCAGTAACGCTGTAAGATCTGTTCCCGGGCGCTCTTTTTTTCGAAGACTTTGAGAGGTGAAAGTAATGGCAGACATAAATATGACAACGAACACTAACGAAGCTGAAATTAAGAAAAACGACGAATTAACACCCCCTTACGGAGGCAATTCGATGAGGCTTAAGGCTTTGGCAGTACAGGTGCTTTGGGAAATTCTTGGAAGTATTTTTGTAGCCATAGGCATCTACAATTTTGCAGTTCAGGCCAAGTTTCCGATGACGGGCTTTTCGGGCATTGCCATCATACTGTATAGGCTCCTTGATATGCCTATCGGTCTTTCGACAATCATCCTCAATATCCCCGTGGCGGTTCTTTGCTATAAGCTTCTTGGAAGGAAATTTTTCATAAGCTCGGTACGCTGCATGATTCTGTCATCCGTAATCATCGACTACCTGGCACCTCTTTTCCCGGTTTATACGGGAGACAGGCTTCTCGCCGCACTCTGTACCGGTGTTTTTGCAGGTATCGGCTATGGAATCATTTACCTTCGGAATTCCTCAACGGGCGGTTCTGATTTTATCATTATGGCAATAAAGGCCCTAAAGCCACACATTTCTCTTGGAAACCTCACCTTTATTACCGATGTCGCGGTAGTAATTGTCGGTGGAATTCTTTTTAAGGACATCGACGGAGTGATTTACGGTTTTATCGTGAGTCTTTTAATATCTGTTGTAGTTGACAAGATGATTTACGGTATGAATTCGGGAAAGGTCGCATTCATTGTAACAAAGCACGGGCGCAAAATCTGTGACACCATTGACAGAGTCTGTCAGCGTGGCAGTACGATTCTCAATGCAAAGGGCGGCTATAAGGGCGATGAGATACAGGTAGTCATGTGTGCCTGCAGCAGTAAGGAAATGTACATGCTCAGGAAGGCCGTTAAGGACGAGGATCCCGAATCCTTCTTTGTAATCATGGAGTCTCACGAGGTTCACGGCGAGGGCTTTACGATGACAACTATCGGGGAAGTGTCAAAATAACCCGGCTATTAACCCATGCCCTGCCACAGGCAGTTTACTGTTAAAGAGAAACAAGTGGGGAGTCCCGGTAATTCAATTTCAGGTAGAAGTTTAATTTTATGAAACGCAGTCTGCACCCTCTCGGCATAAATAGTCGCTCCAAGCGCTTAATTAAGGCAAATTGCGCATGGAGGCCATGGAAATAAGGCGCAATTTTTGTAGGATTCGTATGTTACACAAATATTGTTAAAATGTTATAATATGTGGCTGTGTCAGAACACTTATTTCCTTAATAAAGGGAATAGCAGAGTTTTGACACTCCGAAAACAACGTAATTTATAGCATTGATAAAGGATTCTACAAAACCCGAAATGAGTGAGAACATAATGAGAAATAAAAAACAGAAACCAGATCCGCTTGAGATATTTGCAAGCGCACCTATTCCAAAGGCTGTGCTCACAAATGCACTCCCGGCGATGCTTGGCATGCTCATGGTGCTTATCTACAACATGGCTGACATGTTCTTCGTAGGCCAGACGCACAATGCCCTCATGGTGGCAGCAGTTTCACTGGCAACTCCCGTATTCCTTATCTTTATGGGAATCGGTAACATCTTCGGTCTTGGTGGAACATCGGTTATTTCACGAGCTCTCGGACAGGGAAGGAAGGATTTCGCCAGCAACGTTAGCTCCTTCTGCATCTGGAGTTGCATCGCCGTTGGTATCATCATGTGCATTTCAGTGCTTACCTTCTGCGATTCCATCCTCAAGTTTATTGGTGCAAGTGCCGACACATGGGAGTATGCCAAGGAATACCTCGTAATCGTTTCATACGCAGGTCCCTTCTTTATGATTTCCACATGCTTTTCGAACATTATCCGTTCGGAGGGTAAGCCGGGAATCGCAATGGCAGGCCAGGTTATCGGAAACCTTGTTAATATCATCCTCGACCCCATCCTCATTCTTGGATTAAACATGGGTGTTGCAGGTGCGGCACTTGCCACTACAATCAGCAACATTGTAAGTGCCCTCATTTACCTCGCATTCCTCTTAAGTAAGCAGAACATCCTGAGCATAAGTCCGAGGGATTTCTCAGCAGGCCACGGAGTACTCACGGGAGTTTTTGCAATAGGAATTCCTGCATCACTCGGAAACCTCCTTATGAGCTTTTCGCAGATTCTTTCAAACAGCCGAATCGCATCACATGGCAATGACATGGCAGTTGCGGGTTATGGCGTTGCGATGAAGATTACTATGATAACGGGAATCCTGTGCATCGGCTTTACCGCCGGAGTACAGCCGCTTCTTGGATACTGTATCGGTGCCAAAAACTACAAGCGTTTTAAGAAGGCGCTCGCCTTCACGGCAATCCTTGCCAACTCCCTGACATCGTTACTTACACTCTTCTGCTACATCTTTACAAACCAGCTTGCGGGACTCTTCCTCGTGGATCCGGATGCACTGATGTATGCAGTCAAGTTTTCGAGAATCATCATCTCAACAGGCTTCATCTTCGGTCTGTTCTTTACACTTAGTGCAACGCTTCAGGCAATGGGCGAGGCAGGAAGCGCCCTCATCATTAACCTGAGCCGTCAGGGCTTTGTATACATTCCGCTGATGTTCGTTCTCGATTCTGTTTTCGGAGTAGACGGTCTCGTATGGGCACAGCCTGTAGCCGACATCCTTGCGACTACACTTGTAATCATCCTCTACACAAGAGCCATCAGGCGTCTTGAGCGAAGCGCTAAGGCCGAAACCGAGGCCACTGAGCCGATCAATGTTACGGAGCAGGCTAATGCCACTGAACAGACAGAGGCTGCAAAATAAGAAATTAAGTCAAACTACAAAACTTGTTCTAAATGACTAAGGTATAATCAATTAAAATATTCAAAATCAGCTGCGGTGCTTGAAAAGGTGCCGCAGCTTTTGTATTATGTAGATTAAGAGGGTCTGCGGGATGATCAATTAATTTCCCAGAAGACTGATGTAAGGAATATTTCGTTTTGCAACATAAAGAGAACTGAGAAAGGAACTGTATTATGGAATATTGGGAGCTTGATTCATTGGATAAGGCAACGGCCTGGGATATTATTGACCAATGCCAGGAGAATGGTGCTAACGATTGTGACGCTATCAATGCTTTAGCACAGAGATTTGAACTTAGCGATTCAGATGCAAGACGCATCATTGACGAGAAGCCGTACTAACACAAAATTTGGTATATAAAAACAACTGGGCGTGTGAAAAAACGAAAGTTTTTTCATACGTCCTTTTCTTTTTGTGGATAA
>JAUNDA010000080.1 GCA_030526295.1 Eubacteriales bacterium | reverse complement strand
ATTACAAGAGCCATAGCCATAACAAGTGCGATTAGTTTTTTCATTTGTCTTTCCAACCTTTCTTTTTAATAAAGATTAAATTGCGATTGGGCACCATCGGCCCTTCGCTTAATTTGAGTGCTGCGATTTACTAAATTCAGTACTTAACTTTAACGCAATCATACACAGCTGTTATTGTAATGTCAACCTCGCTGTCGCCATTTCATCACATTTAACAACGAATTGAAGTCTTTTTTGTGCATGTTTACATTAACTTTAGTTATTTTCGTACTAATTTCACAAATTTGTTAACTAAATTTCTATTTTGAATTTAGTAAATTTCTTTAAAAACAGTATTGACCTGTATTTAATCATTCATTATAATTAGGACAGACTTGCATGGGAGGAAAACGACATGGCAATTACGGCAAGAGAGCTGGCTGAGGCTCTCGGCGTATCGACCGCTACGGTCAGTATTGCTTTAAATGGAAAGAAGGGAATAAGCGAGGAAAAAAGAAAGATGATCCTCGACGCTGCCGAGCAGCACGGTATCCGAAGGGATGCGCGCCGCAGTGTCAGCTCAAAGCTTATCAACCTTGTTGTATATAAGAAGCATGGAAAGGTTTATGGTGACACAGCCTTCTTCTCATCCCTTATGGATGGAATAGCTTCACAGATAGCTGATTCAGGCTACCGCCTGCAGCTTTCATATTTCTATGCGTCACAGGACCCGGAGGAGCAGTGGAGAAGCATTCTCTCATCGGGAACAGCCGGCCTTATCATTCTCGCAACTGAGATGCTTGAGGAGGATTTCCCGGTATTTGCAAATTCACCGATTCCAGTGGTAATGCTTGATGCGGACCTTCGCAATGCCTCATATGACTGCGTAACCATCAACAACATTCAGGGCGTTGGCCTTGCAGTAAATTATCTTCTTGATAATGGACACCGCAGGCTTGGATATTTATGCTCAAGCGTAACCATTCCAAACTTCAACGAGCGCCGTCTTGGATACAAGATTGCCATAGACACTTCTCCATACAGGAATGAATGTACCTCAATGGAAATCCCGGTTGGTTCAACACCTGAGACTGCATATGAGGATATGACACGCTTCCTAGATAATAATAAGGAAGAGCTCCCGACAGCATTCTTTGCAGACAACGACATCATCGCGAATTCATGTATCCGAGCATTAAAGCAGCACGGCTACAGGCTTCCGGATGACATTTCGATAGTAGGCTTTGACAACACCTCATCAAATGCCCTCATCTCCCCGGCACTTACATCAATCAACGTGCCAAAGGTATACATGGGACGTTATGCGGTAGAAACACTCATCTCACGCCTCGAGCAGAATGAGGAAACACCAACTGCACGTCACAGCATCAACACAACGCTTGTTACAAGGGACAGCGTTAAAAAAATCGGATAACTTTCTTCTAAAGAAGTTGTGATAAAAACAATCCATCCCAAATGGAAAAACGCGAAGGCCGAAAGACCCTCGCGTTTTTCTTTTCTATGTTGGTTTTATATTTGGACGTTTAACGCCACACTATTAAGTATAGGCTTTTAAGTTGAAATCACATCTCTCACAAAAAGCACATCATACATCCTCGAACGGCAGTCATGTAAAAGCGAGCTGTTGCAGGGCTCCCTACTTACCGGTAAGAAGACGGCCGATGGTCTCGCGGATCTTTTCAGGGTCCACGGGCTTTGCCAGATGTCCGTTCATACCTGCGGCATAGGCGTTCTGTTTATCCTCCTCGAAGGCATTTGCAGTCATTGCAACTATCGGTATATTTGCCTTTAAGGGGTCGGCCATGCGGCGGATGTGCTGCGTCGCCTTGTATCCGTCCATATTCGGCATCTGGATATCCATAAGTATGAGGTCATAGTAGCCCGCCTCATGCTTTTCAAGCATATCGACGCAGATGATTCCGTCCTCTGCCCTTTCCACCGACATGCCGTCCATGTCGAGGAAGCTAATCGCAATTTCTGCATTGAGGTCATTATCCTCTGCAAGAAGGATGCGTCTTCCCCTGAGGATTTCTGCATTAATCAAGTTTTCCTTTTCGGTTTTTTCCGTATCGTCCGCGGCTGTTTCAACCCTGTGAGGAAGCTCTATCGTAAATTTTGTACCCTTTCCAAGCTCCGACTCCACCTTTACGGTGCCGTGCATGAGTTCAACAAGTCTTTTTACAATCGGCATTCCAAGGCCCGTACCGGTTACGCGGCTAAGCGTCGCATTTCGTTCCCTTGAAAACTCATCAAATATATGTGGAAGGAATTCCTTTGACATACCGATTCCGGTGTCCTCAATAACAGTCCTGAAAATGGAATAACCCGCTCTCTCGCAGGGATGCTCCGTAATTGTTGCCCTCACAAAGCCTCCTGACGGAGTATACTTGATTGCGTTGCTGATGAGATTGAGGATTATTTCTCGAAGCTTCGTTTTGTCAGCATAGATGTTTTCGTGCTCAATGTCTATGTTGCACTCGAACGAAAGCTTCTTTTCATGGAGCTGTCCCTCAAACATCGAGACTAACGAGCCTGCAAATCCATTCGCATTGAAAAGCTCCTCGTCAAGCGTCTCCTTTCCACTCTCGATACGTGCCATCTCAAGGACGTTATTGATGATGGACATAAGCACCTCATTCGAGGTACGTATCTTTTTAATATACGAAAGCGCTGTTTCCCTATCATCGATGGAGCTTCCAAGAAGCTCCATAAAGCCCATGATGGCATTCATCGGAGTACGGATGTCGTGGGACATGTTGAAAAGGAAGTCAGTCTTTGCCTTACTTGCTGCCTCTGCTGCCTCATATGCATTCTTAAGGATTTCCTCCTGCTCGGCCTGAACGCGCATCTCCTCGTCAACATCCTTAAAGCCGACAACAAAATCGCTAATATCGGGATTTGGCTTTACAAACTGACAGCGGAAGTATTTCTCTCGACCATCTCTCTCCACCCTGTACGTAACTGAATATGTTTTCTTTTCCGAAAGCACTCCGTTTACACCCTCGATGGTACGAACGTTTTTGAAAAGCCCCCTGTCTGCCGGGATGACATCATTGTCTATATAGTCCTGCATTGCGGCCTCAAATGGTCCCGCATGGAACTTTCTTCCATACATGTCATACCTCGTCTGTCCCATCCGGTACGAAACTGCATCTCCTGTCTCACCGTCAACACCGTAAATATTTGCATAAGGAATGGCCAGTGCCTCTATGATGTTGTCCTGTGACTCGATTGCCTTAACCTCGGAGGTTATGCTTCTTATTGCCATAAGCATAGCCGTTAACCTGCCTTCTTCATCCCTTCTTATCGGAATAAAATGGCAGCGGCTCCACTTGCCCTCCGGAGACATATAGTCCTGGCATATATCATCCCATCCGGGAATTCGTTCACATATGGTTGAAAGATCCGTGAAGGTTCTCGTTATGGCACGGTGCTCGGGTGCAACGAAATATGTGTCAAAGCGTTTAAGCGCCTCCGACGCTGGCTCCTTTTCCTCATACCTGTACTCAAATGCACCCCTTGAGATGATTTTCTGCATCGTATTCTCAACAAGGTCAACATAGTAGAGTGCCGAGAAGATTCCAGCAAGCGATCCAAGAATCTCGAAATTGTGCCTCTCCTTTGAAAGAATCGATGCATACTCAGCCCTTGCTGCCTCTGCCTCACAGTAGGCTGCTTCGAGCTTCTCCTGCTGTTCCCTTTCATAGTGGACAATTTCCTCGATGCTTCGAAAGCTCATTATGAACCTTCCGTCCTTCTCGTCATTAAGGTGTCTGAACATAAGGCGGTAGCTCTGCATCTCACCGTTTTCCATAACACGGTATCTGACCATATATGCCTTTTTATCCGTAAGCTCACGCTCAACCCTTTCAAGGCTCACTGCCTCAAGAAGCGTCTCCCTGTCATCCTCGTGAACATACTTTTCAGCATACCATTTCCAGGTCTCGTCATATTTTCTTGCCACCTGTTTTTCCTCAGGAAGAAAAATCCCATGGCTTTTAATAACCGTGGATGTACCATCATTTATGTTGGCAATGAAAATATCCCCGACCTCACCACTTATCCTCGATAAAAGGTCGCACTGTTTTTCGAGTGCTGCTATTCGTTCATTGGCTTCCTTCAGGCTGTCAATGTTTTTATCTGTCATTGGCTCTCCTTAAATATTAATACGTGTTAAAGCAACCGATATTTCTTCTACACCTGGCGTTTGGCAGAGTGTCGCAGACACTGCCTTGCCACAACATGCGGGATGCCTCGTTAATAAAAAAAAATATAAAACGCGGAAAGCCTCCCGGCCCTCCGCGCAAAATCATTCTGTATCCTGTTTTACTGCATCCTTATTAAGCACTACAAGACGGCCCTCTATGTCACGCCAGAGACGCTGGTGTGAGGACATGTACTCGTCGATAATCTCCGAACATGATGTGGAGACTGTTCGAGGTTTTCCGTTTGCCGAAACCTCCTCGAGCGGGATATTGAAGAACTCCTCAAAGTTTTTGAAGTGGAAGCCCTGCAGTCCTACCGTATAGACATGCTCATCCTCGATTGGCCTGCCGTTAAAATCAAACTTGTTGAATTTATGGGCGGCAACATCCCACTCAACCTCGAGTCCCTTTGAAAGCTGGTAGAATTCGCAGTGCACTCCGCGCCAAACGTCATCACGGACCATATGCATTATCATCCTCTTAAACTGCGCACCCGTAACATAGAGCATATAGGCGGGATCGTCGTAGGGGAAGGCCTCCATGAGGTTCTGATACATGACAATCGGTCCGAGCATTTCCGTACGGATACTTCCTGAGCCCATAAGGAAGATGTCAAGACCGAGGCTCTCCTTCATGATATCCGCAAAGAGACTGCCGAGTGCCGTCTCCTGTGTACGGGACGGATGTGTAAGCACGGTTTCAAGACGCGTGATGACACGGTTATACTTTTCGTCTGTCTTTGACTTGTAATGGCTGATAAGCGTCTCGATGTCCTTATCATGCGGACAGTGGCTATCGTCAATCGGAATTGTTTCCCACTCAAAGGAATCGACACAGTTTTTCTCAGTATCAATCATGATGTCAAAGCGGCCGATGCGGTCAGTACCCGTTCCCGCCTGTACTATGAGAATGCCATTTGTCTTTTTTGCCTCCTCGGGAAGCGTGTGTGAGTGGCCACCGATAATGATGTCAACGCCCCATGCCGGGTCGATACGCTCCGCAAGCCTCACATCCTCCTCAAATCCAATGTGTGTGAGCACAACCGTAAGGTCGATGTCTATTGCCTTATGCGCATTGCAGATTCGGCCTATCTCAAAGGCAGCCTCCTCAACGTTTACGATACTTCCGATAAGACCGTCATTACGTGTCTGCGACATAACCTCTTCCGTGAGAATTCCGATAAAGAGAATCTTCATGCCGTCAATCTCAATAACCTCATAGGGCTTAAAGAGACGTGCATTGTTTGTCGTGATATGCATGTTCGCATTGATAATCGGGAACTTGGCGCACTTTTCAATAAAAAGAAGATGTGCAAGGCCGTAGTCAGTCTCGTGGTTACCGAGCGTTACGACATCCGGAGAAAGCATGTTCATGATTTCAATTGTCGAAAGACCCTTAAACTCCGAGTCGATGACAGAGCCCCTGAACATGTCTCCCGCGATTGCATAGAGGATGTTGTCCTCCTCCTCGCGTACCTTGTTAATATAGCCGGAAAGCATGCTGATACCACCGGTAAGCTTACCGGTTATGTCCTCAGCCAGAAAATCTCCGTGCATGTCATTAGAATGCAGGAGTACCAGCTTCTTTAGATTAGCCATTGATAGTCTCCTTCTTATGTGAAATATTCCAAAATTGTACTACTATAATGTATCTTATTTTGTGATTTTTATCAATACCCGATTCCTTTTCACGTGTATCCTTTATTGTTTTTAATCGATTAGGTTGCCTCATGCATGGTTTCGCCATCCAGGCATTTCGCGCTACTTGCCCCATGCCCTTATGCAACAAAAAGAAGGGTTCCAAAAGCCCTTTTGCTCTCGAAGCCCTTCGTATTCATTAAGTTTTCTATTATAGTTTGCAGCCTGTTTCCATACAGCAAAATACTGTTATTGTACGGCAAACTCCTGATTATCCACCCGTTTATTCACCTGGACACATTCCCGAGATTGCCTCAGCCAGTTTAACCATAAGGTCACTTATATTAATCGGCTTTGCGATGTGTCCGTTCATTCCCGCCTCAAACGCACGGCGCTTGTCCTCCTCAAAGGCATTTGCCGTCATTGCGATTATGATAATGCCTGACTTAAACGCGTCATCCATTGCACGGATCGTCCTCGTTGCCTCATAACCGTTCATATTTGGCATCTGGATGTCCATGAGGATGAGGTCAAAATATCCGTTTTCGGCATTTTTAAGCTTCTCCACACATTCAAGACCGTCTCTAGCCCTTGTAACCTCGAAGCCTGCCTCCTTAAGAATCTCATTTGCAATCTCCGCATTGAGGTCGTTATCTTCAGCTAAAAGGATATGTCTTCCCTTAAAGAGTGAAGTGTCATACTCAGCCGAGCTCATCTCCGTCACATCTTCCTTTGATGCGATTCTATGCGAAAGCGTTACAGTAATTGTTGTGCCCTCTCCCTTTTTACTCTTTACATCAATGCTGCCTCCGAGAAGCTCCACAAGCTTCTTTACTATCGGCATGCCGAGTCCGGTTCCCTCTATCTTACTGTCTGTTGTATTTCTTTCACGCGAGAACTCCTCAAATACATGCGGCAGGAATTCCTCACTCATTCCAACGCCTGTATCGCTGATGACAGTCCTGTAGAGCGCATATCCCTCACGGTCTGAGGGGAGCTCAGTGAGCGACATGTCAACACGGCCGCCCGGATTTGTATACTTGCAGGCATTGCTTAAGATATTTACAAAAATCTCCCTCAGCTTAATCGGGTCACAGTACACATAAGCATGCTCAACGTTAAGGCTTCGTGTAAAGCTTATGCTCTTCTGACTCATAAGCTCATCAAAAATCGAGAAAAGTGCATCGTTAAACTGCTCCGCGCAGCAGGCCTTTTCCTCAATGACGATTGTGCCCTTTTCGATTCTTGCCATCTCAAGCACGTTATTGATGATGGAAAGCAGGACATCGCTTGCATCCTTTATCTTACGAAGGTAATCCCCTCTCCTCTCAGGCTCATCCTGGTGTTTTTCGAGAAGATCCCTGAAACCGATGATTGCATTCATCGGTGTCCTTATATCATGCGACATATTGAAAAGGAAGGTGGACTTTGATTTGTTGGCTGTCTCAGCCTGGTCCCTCGCCTCCTCAAGAAGCTTTGTCTGCTCCGCAAGCTTTTCATTGCTGTCTCTAAGGTCGCTGACAGCCACTGCCAGCTGCTCGCTTATTGCACGCTGCTGCCTGCTCCTACGTATCGAGAAAATCCAGAGGATTATTACGAGTATAAGAGCCATTGCAGCTACCGTAAGTCCGACAATAAATGCAGGGTGAAGGAAGAGGAACCTCTCAAGCGTCATCACCTGCGACTCCTCAAGATACTTCTGGGTAATTACGGTGGCCTTCTCCGCTGCCACCCTTCGAAGCGTCTTTGTCCAGATTCCGAGGAACTCGGGGCTTATCTGCGAATTGACACCCATCATCAGTGAAAGCGATGAATTGGGAACAACCTCAACGCGGTAACGGTTGCGGTTATCATTATCAGAAAGATACTCTGCCCTGTAGCTTCGCATAAGCGCCGCATCTGCCCTTCCATCGATGAGGGAATAGAGGCAGTCCTCTGTGCTATTAAGAATAATGATATCCGCAGACGGCCAGTTTTCATTAATAATCCTGATGAAATCGGCATTGTCACGAACAACGGCAACGCGTCCGATTTTTCCCTGTGATTCATTTAAGCGAAGTATCGACATTGTCGTTGTGAGATACGGCTCCGTTAGCTTGTACATGTTGTCATCGGCGCCCTCATAGCTTCCGACTATGTCAAGCCAGATGTCAGCCTCTCCGCTGTTTATGCGTCTGTAGTATTCCTCCTTGGTGTTAACCCTTAAAACCTCATACCTTAACCCAAGCTCTTCAGCCGTCGCCGCAAAAATATCCGCAACAATACCCCTCGGCTCGTTTTCTTCAAACCACGAATAGGGCTTTCTCTCCTCGCCCATTATGCCGTGAATAACAGCACCTGATGCCAGTAGCTCCTCAAGATATGCTGCTTCAGCGGGTGTAAGCTCTGCATTGACATCATGGGCACCATAATACTTTGTATAGAGCTCCGTTCTCCAGTTCGGAGTGTTGATATTCATACTGTCAATGGCGCTGTCTATAAGATCCACGATTTCCTTATCCTCCTTACGCACCATGAAGTAATAAGGGGTTTCTCCGAAAATCTCGATTGTCACCTGGTCCTCTGCCACACGGATGTAGCTGTCGAGAATCATGTCAACCTCACCGCTTACGAGTGCCCTTCTTAGCTCTGTGGGGCTACCAAAGTTTTTGATTTCACACTCAAAGCCCTTTGACTTGGCGAAGTTTTTTACAAGGTCGTTATATGAATGTGTTTCAAGAAGACCCACAACACATCCGTCATAGGTCGAATAGTCTCCAGGAACTATTTTTTTATTTCCAAGCTTAATATTTAGACACGTGGTTGCCGTAATCGCGGGATGAATTGAAAAGGCAAAATCCTTATCTCGTTCAGGTGTCTTTTTTGCCGCGGTATAAACATCTATCTCACCGCTTAAAAGCTTCTCCTCACACTCAGCGGGAGTAAGCTCATAGCCCTCATATGAAAAAGTACACTGCAGATGCTTCTCAATCTCCTGCATCATGTCATAGCCATAGCCTGAAAGACGTCCATCCTCGTCCTTAATGTGATAATTCGGGGACTCGTAAAAGGCCACTACATAGTTTGGGGTTTCATTTCGTTCAATCTGTGCCGCAGCCGAAGGGAAGACGCACGAGAGCGTCATTAGAAAACTCAATATTAGAACGG
>JAUNDA010000079.1 GCA_030526295.1 Eubacteriales bacterium | reverse complement strand
CACCGACAGTAGATCCAAGCACGGCACCGACAACAGATTCAAGTCTTGCACCGTCAATGGCCCCGCCGGAGGTTTTGCCAACTGAAGACACTCCGACGATAGACGTTCCAATGGAGTGACAATAAGTAAATGCATCACCTTTGATATCTGACTACAGATACCAGCTTTGATGAAAAGATCAAATAAGCCACAAGCTGAGAGCATCCAGGCAAAATTTGTTTGGATGCTTTTATGTTCATTATGGTAGAATGAACTGTAAGCTTTTGTGAGATGAAAGAGGATTGTTATATGAAGCGAAATCACATAAGAATACAATGGGTTGTGACGATTATGGTAGTAATTGTCTCAATTTTGCTTCGCTTATGTTATAGAGATATAGTTAGCCATGATATGGAGGCTTTTCTGCTGCCGTGGTATCAGAAGATGAGTATTTTGAGCCCAAAGCAGGCACTTTCTACACAGATAGGAAACTATAATTTCCTTTACCAGACAATCATTTATATATTCACAAGGCTTCCCGGAGAAGCAATCCATAAGTACAAGCTTTTATCCGTATTTTTTGATTTTGTTCTGGCCGGGGCAGTGTATGCTCTTGTAAGGGAGATTTCTGAGAGTAAAGACAAGGCACTGTACGGTGCATGGATTGTTTTACTCCTTCCGACGGTCTGGATGAATTCGGCTGTTTGGGGACAGTGTGACAGTATATATGCTGCGTTTGTGATTTTCGCACTGCTTTACCTCTACAGGCGAAACTTTGTAATATCATTTATTTTTATAGGTGCGGCTTTTGCGTTTAAGCTTCAGACGATTTTCATATTGCCGTTTTTCGGCTATCTGTATCTAAGTGGAATCGCAAAAAAGGAAAAGGGAATCAGTCTCTGGGATATTTTCTGCATCCTGTTTGTGCCAGTGATTACTGCCATCCCTAATGTCCTGGCAGGCCGCAGTATTACCGACGTTTTCTCAATCTATCTCGAGCAGACAGATACATATCACAGTATGTATCTGAATTATCCAAGTCCATGGAGTCTTTTAAGGCTGCAGTATGAAACCGATTCACTTTGGACAATCGTTTTCACATTTACCATACTCTGCGTCCTGATGTTATGGTTCCATAAAAAGAATGCGAAGGCCTGGGGAAAGCATTTTCTCTGGTGTGCATTCATTCTTTCATATACCTGCGTATTGTTTTTACCTGCAATGCACGAGAGGTACGGCTATCTGTATGAGATTTTGTCAGTTGCCTTAGCCTTATGTATTGGAAAAGGCTTTAGCGTTGCCATTCTTCTTCAGATGATATCAATGAAAACCTATATGTATTATCTGTGGAGTACCCCATTAAGCATTGAGTTTCTCGCAGTCGTGAATTTGCTTGTGTATGGTTTTGTGATATATGCATTCTACAGGGAACTGGAGGAAAGGCCGATTGAATTAAACCTTTTTGAAAGAAATAAGACTCTGGAACGGGTAACGAAAAAGCAGATTTCGAGTACTGACTTTATCAGTATGACTGTTTTGATGCTTGTATTTATGATTATTGCCTTCATGAATTTTGGAAGCCTCAAAATGCCAAAGACCTCTGCGATACTTGGAAGAGACGAGGGCCTTCAAAACGAAATCCAGGTCTATTTTGAAAAAACAGAACAGGTTAAATCTGTCTGCATCTTCCAGCCTGTTGAAAGAAATACAAATCTCTCTGTTTTCGCGGCAAAGGACGGAAAATGGGAACTGGTTGCAGACAAAGTAGAGACAAGGCGTGAATACTCATGGGCGGTTATTGATGTTAATACTAAGACACATCAGCTGGATGTCATAATAAACAGCCCCAGGGCAGAAATCAGTGAAATCATCTGTATTGGCAATGATGGAAAACGAATTAAACTTAAGGACGGAAAGGGCGTGATTCCTGAACTTGTAGACGAGCAGGATTGTCTGTCCATTAGGCCATCAAGCCGTGACCAGATGATATTTGATGAAATTTATCATGGAAGAACGGCCTATGAGATTTTAAACGGACTCCCGATTTATGAGACCACGCACCCACAGCTTGGAAAGATTCTGATGTCAATAGGCATTGCCATTTTTGGTATGAATCCTTTTGGATACAGATTTGTATGCCTTTTGTTTGGCATTTTTAGCATTCCGTTAATCTATATGTTTACACTCAAGCTGACCAGCAAGTCGGCTTTTGCGCTTGCGGCAGGCATTCTGCAGGTGACGGAATTCATGCATTACACCCTTTCAAGGATCGCAACGATTGACATCATTGTGGCATTCTTTGTAATGCTGATGTTTTACGGGACATTTTGCTTTATTGAGAGTGAAGAAAAGAAATACCTTGTGCTGGCAGGAATCGCCTTCGGTCTCGGAGTTGCAACGAAATGGACAGCACTTTATGCAGCTGTTGGTGTTGCGTTAATACTTGGAATATGGCTATTATGGAAATACAAAACGGGAGCATATGTGATTCGTGAATGGAAGGAGCCCGCAAGGTTCATTGGATGCTGTATCATATGGTTTATGGCTTTCCCACTAATCATTTATGTGCTTTCATATATTCCGTATGTCAGGGCAAACCCGGAGAAGGGGCTCATTGAATATGCAATTGATAACAGCATAATGATGTTTAATTATCATGCAAATGCTTCGGAGCCACACCCCTATGAATCCAGATGGTACACCTGGCTATTTGACTGGCTGCCGGTTGTGGATTACCGTGACAGTAGTGGCGAAAACTACCGTGTGGTTGCGACATTCCTTAATCCATTGGTATGTTACCTGGGACTGGCATCACTTGTGCACAATGTTTATCTTGCGACGAAAAAGGACCGTACCGCGATTATGCTTCTTGTGATGTATCTGAGCATGCTTATTCCGTGGATGTTTATCACGAGAACAACATTCATTTACCAGTATTTCATCTGCTCAAAGATACTGATACTGATGATTATATACAGCATCTACTGTCTAAGCTTTAAAAAGGAAAAGAAAGTACTCCGGCTACTTTTGGGAATCTCGATAGTTCTGTTTGTACTATACCTTCCTGTTTTATCAGGAGTCGCGGTAAAGAAAGCTTATATCGATGCGGTACTTAAAATCCTTCCCAAGTGGTGGTTTTAAGAAAATCGGAATTCTTTGGTATTCGATTTCGAATTGGACAGATTATTAGTTAATATCAGGAATTTCAAATCCAATAATAAAAAATCCGGCGTGTGGTGATCCACATACCGGATTTTTGTCTATAGAGCTTTTATTGTTTTTTAATCTTAAATCTTAAGGACGTAAGCCTCCCATGGAAGGAAGGTGCGGGGTGAACTGCAGTCCTTATCGATTTCGAAGTCATTGCCCGTGGTGCTTATGAGAGTTTCGTGGTTTTTCTGTGACACTGCAGGTTCTGGGATTTCTGGTAATACTGCAGCCTCCGATGACGCATTTGCAATCACGAGAAGGATCTCATGGCTTTGCGGGTCATGGCGTGTGAATACTACAAAGTGATCATCGTCCGGAAGATACATCGTAAAATCACCATTAATAACTGCGGGGTGCTCCTTTCTCATTGAAATGAGCTTCTGATAGAACCTGAATACTGACTCAGCTTCGGGTTTGCTCCTATCTAGCTCGGCATTTATCCGCGGATAGTTGTTATTAACCTTAATCCATGGAGTGCCTTCCGTAAAGCCTGCATTTTTGCTGCTGTCCCAAAGCATAGGTGTTCGTGCGTTGTCACGTGAAGCCATGCGGATTGGGAAAAGTGCCTCCGCATGGGTCATTCCGGCCTTTCTTCGCTCCATGTAATCGCCTACGGTGTAGCGGTCGTTGTAATCCTTAATATTGTCAAAGTATGTGTTAACCATACCGATTTCATCACCCTGGTAGATGATGGGTGTTCCTGGCATCATGTATGTTAGGAGCGCAAGACACCTGGCACTTCTTATACGCAGCTCCTCTGTGCTGTCGTCTCCAAATTTGGAAACGAGTCTTGGCTGGTCGTGGTTTCCAAGATGCTGTATTGGCCATACGCCTTTTTCCATAAGCGAAGCCCAGCCTGCTTCAATCCGCTTATAGTCCCTCAGGGATATTTCCTTCTTTCTTGAAACGATTTCGAAGTGATAGAGTGTATCGAGTACCCGCTTTTCAGGGTCAAGATACCGAAGTGCATTTTCCGAGGTTACACCACCGCATTCTCCCATGGAGAAAGCGTCATACTGCGGAAGTAGCCACGTGTTTTCAGCAATGTCATGAATGATGTCCTCAAATCCAGGTACATTTGAGCATTGCTTTTTTCCGCCCTCGGCGTAGCCAAGTGAGTTCACGGACTCAAGGTCATGAAAGGCATCGGGCTTTTTTATTCTGTTGATTACATCAAGGCGGAAGCCGTCAACACCAAGTGCAAGCCATCCGCGCATCATAGAGTAAACCTCTTCACGAAGCTTTTCGGATTTCCAGTTAAGCTCAGGCATCTTGTAGGAGTAGTTATGGAAGTAATACTGCCCCGTTTCCTCTGTATAGGTCCAGGCTGAGCCGTTTCCGTCGTTAAAGCAGTTTGCCCAGTTGCATGGCTCACTTCCGTCTTCCTTTGGGTCACCCCAGATATAGTAATCGCGGTAGGGGTTATCCTTTGATTTTCTTGCTTCCTTAAACCAGAGGCATTCATCGGAGGAGTGGTTTAGAACCATATCCATTACAATACGGATACCCAGGGCATGGGCCTTCGATAGAAGCTCCTTAAAGGCATCCATTCCGCCGTAGGCTTCGTTGATGCCATAGTAATCGGCTACATCATAGCCGTTATCTACCTGCGGTGACGGGTAAATCGGCGTGAACCAGATGCAGTTTATTCCAAGCTCTTTAAGGTACGGCAGCTTTTCGATTACGCCCCGGATGTCTCCAATACCGTCACCATCAGTATCCTTAAAGCTTTTCATATAGATCTCGTATATTACGGCTTCCTTCCACCAGTAAGTTCTTGCCATCACGTACCTCAACAAAATAAATGTTTAAATCATTATACCACACATGTAAACAGTTGAACTCTTTTGGGGATTCATGTGATAAAATAAGATTTTGAAAACAACCTCAGTACATCATAAAGGTTTACTGAAAGGAAGGCTTAAGCTTTATTATCGAATAGGGAGAGACGCTCCATGGGAAAAATTACAGCTAAAACAAAATTTGCAGACATACAGAAACTTCCCGGCATTGAGCCGTTTAAGGATTTTATTCTAAGGGGAGATTTTTGGATTGGCGATATCCTGCCACACCTTACACCTGATTATTTTACAGGAAGGGGTGAGGATATTGTATACGGACTTAATAAGCTTAACGAGCAGGGAGAAAAGGGGGTTAAACCCATTTTTCTCTATGAGAGCCCGTATGATGATAAGAGAAAGGCTACCGTAAACATTATCCCGTTTTCAGTAGAGGGCGGCGAGAAAAGACCCTATGCCCTTGTTATTCCAGGTGGCGGCTTTTACAGTACCTACAGCACGACAGAGGGCTTTCCTATTGCGGCAAAGCTAAACGAGATGGGTTACTCTGCCTTTATTCTCTCACATCAGATTGGCGGTGTGGGCTTAATGCCCCGTCCACTCGAGGATGTTTCGGAGGCACTTAAATATATCGATAGCCACGCCGCAGAGCTTCATGCAAGCCCCCACGATTACTTTGCCCTTGGATTTTCCGCGGGTGCCGTGGTTGACGCACTCTGGGGAACAAAGGAGGCCGGATATGAGAAATACGGCCAGGCTAGGCCTCGTGCACTTTTCACGGTCTATGGTCCCATTAACAAGAGGAAGAATCCGTCAACAAATCAAAGGGCAGCAGAGGAAAACATGATAAGGTGCTATGGAATATTTCCGGATGGAATGGAAATAGAGGGAATAACCACGAAGCCTCTTTATGCGGATGACCTGGTGGATGCTGATTATCCACCGTCATATATAGCGGGATGCATGGATGATGAACTCGTAAGCCCTAATCACTGGTATGGTCTTAAGGAGGCACTCGATAAAGCAGGTGTTCCAGCTGTCCTTGACATTGGAGAGCAGGGTAAGCACGGCTTTGGACTTGGTACCGGCACCTCTATGGAGGGATGGCTTGAAAGAGCGGTTATCTTTATGAATGAACAGCAGCCGGAGTGATACTCAGGATGCTGTGGATTAAAAATCAGGCGGCATATTTTCGTGACTTTTGTCATGAGTAAGCCGCCTTTTTCCATAAATAAATACAAAATGAAAACAAAAGTGTCACAACTGTTAAGCACATATAGGTGATTTATATGTTATAATAAACATAAGATTTTGTTTTATGGCCTAGTGGCCTTAAAAATCAATTTCACGTTACTCGTTTTAATGGCAGAAAAAGGAGAAATTGATTTGCGTAATTTTTCATATAAATTAAAGAGACTGGCAGGACTGTTGTTTTTTACAATGGTACTGCTTTTATTTTCCTCAATAAGTGCATTTGCTGAGTCAGGTTCGCATAAGACGGTAAAAATCGGATATTATGAGGATCACAACTTCCAGATAGGAGCAGAGGAGAACCTGGTGAAATCAGGATATTCCTTTGAGTACCTTCAGAGGCTGCAGATGTATGCCGACTGGGACTATGAGTACGTTTATGGAGACTTCGGTGAGATGTATGACGCACTTATTAACGGTGACGTGGATATCCTCACGGGACTGGCATTCAAAGAGGAACGAACGGAGCTTTTTGATTATGCCACTCTCCCAATGGGTAACAGTGTATATTCACTCGTTAAAAAGCAGGGCAGAGACGATATTACATCAGATATCAGTTCGTTCTCAAGTAAAAGAATCGGTGCACTTGAGGGTACGATGTATGAAATCGTTAAGAAGATGCTTCTTGAGAATGGGATAACCGCAGAGCTTGTTTCCTTTAATGAGCTTTATGACAGGGACAATGCACTTATGGATGGAACAGTTGACATTGTCATACTTGAAAGCAGTGCAACGGCCGCAGTTAAGGAAATTCAGGTGATTACCGAAATAGGTGCAAATGATTACTATGTCTGCGTTTCGAAAAAAAGGCCTGACATCCTTGAAGACCTTAACAGGGCACAGGAAGAGATGTTTTCGGCATATCCACAGCTTAAGGAGGACCTTTATAACAAATGGTTTAGAAGCAATGCCCAAAATGCTTCATTAAGTGAAAATGAGGAGGCGTGGGTTGAGGCACACTCTGAGCTAAAGGTAGGATATTACACAACATATCTCCCGTATTCGGGAATTGATGAAGACGGCAATGTAACGGGTATCGTAAAGGATGTTGTTCCGGAGCTTCTAAAGAGCCTTAATATAACAGAAGTAAATCCTGTTTACAGGGGCTATGATTCATACGATGAGATGATTGAAGCACTGAAGTCAGGCGAGATAGATATTCTTTTCCCGGCATTTACGGAATACTGGAGTGCTGAAAAACTTGACATCATGCCAACTGACGGAGTTATCTCGACATATTACAACATTGTGTATAAGGATGAATATCCCACAATGGAGAATATGAAGCTTGCGTTCAGAAAATCAAACCTACTGGTGCAGTCATATTCAATGTACAGGTTCCACTGCTGTGAGGTTACGCTCTATGACACAGTTCAGGACTGTCTGGATGCAGTTCTTGCAGGCAAGGCTGATGCAACGCTTATAAACGGACTGAGAACGCCCTCATATATGCTTTATGACAAGACCTACAGCTCGCTTCACCTTTCGCAGGTTCCGGGAAGTGTGCCGCTTGGCTTTGGTGCAAGGAGAAATGACAGCACAACGGTTGAGATATTTAACCATGCAATAAGCATCATGGATCCCGATTATGCGCTTGAACAGACCCATAACTACGAACAGAAGAATGAACTGAGCGTCGGCGAGTTTATCGCACAGAACTGGTGGATTGTTGCGGCTCCGCTAATGATAGTCGTATTGGTAGTCCTATTGTTTGTTGCCATAGAGTTAAAAAGAAATAGGAAGACACTTAAGCAGGAGGAGGAGCATAACAGGGAGCTTCTGGAAAAGCTTCGTGTTATCTCGGAATTAAAGCAGAAGGCCGATGCGGCAAGCAAGGCTAAGACTGATTTCCTTTTCAGTATGTCACATGATATCCGTACTCCGATGAATGCGGCGATAGGATATACCGAGCTTCTGGAAAAGAACCTTGATGACAGGGAAAAGACGAACGATTATCTTCAAAAAATTAAGGATGCTAACAGCATGCTCCTTTCAATCATCAATAACGTGCTCGAGATGTCAAGGATTGAAAGCGGCTCCATCACACTTGATGAGGTTGTCTACTCGACCGAGCAGTTTGAGGATACCATATGCTCAATATTTAAGGCGATGATGGCAAAGAAGGATATCACCTTTACAAGGAGCATTGATGTTGAGCACGAATATGTATACTGCGATCCGATTAAGCTGAGGGAAATAATTGTAAACATTATCGGAAATGCTCAGAAGTATACTCAGCCAGGTGGCAGTGTTCATATGGAATTAAGGGAACTTCCGAGTGACCGTGATGGATGGACATTATTCCAGACAACGATTAGTGATACGGGTATAGGAATTGATGAAAGCTTCCTTCCGTACGTCTTTGATGCATTCTCAAGGGAGGGCAATACTACCGAGACAAAGATTGAGGGAACGGGACTTGGTCTCTCAATTGTTAAGCGCCTGGTGGACTTCATGGACGGAACCATCGAGGTTAAGAGCAAGAAGGGCGTCGGAACAACATTCATTGTGACCATCCCGCTTCGTATCGCTAGTAAGGAAGAGCTTGTACAGGCTGATAAGGAAGCACATTTTGAAGGTTCTTTTAGTGGAAAGAGAATTCTTCTTGCGGAGGATAATGACCTTAATGCCGAGATAGCAGTTGAAATCCTTAAGGAGGCGGGCTTCGAGGTTTTGCGTGTCGAAAACGGAAGGGCATGCGTTGAAGAGCTTAACCGGGCAGCAGATGGATACTATGATGTTATCCTTATGGATATCCAGATGCCTGTCATGAACGGATATGATGCGGCAAGAGAGATTCGAAGCCTTGAAAATAGGGCAAAGGCAGGTATTCCGATAATAGCGATGACTGCAAATGCCTTTGAAGAGGATAAGAAAAACGCATTTGATGCCGGCATGAACGGACATGTGGCAAAGCCCATTGACATTACGAAATTGATGTCAGTACTTGCGAAAGTTTTGAACACAAGGAAGTGAAGTATTCCTTGATTTATAAGGGTTTTCCGGGTTTCTACCGCCCCATAGTGCGGTGGGACCTGGAGAACCTTTCTTTATTTTGGGATGAAAATGGGCTAGTGATGGGAAAATGGCCCATGAACTGTCGTTGGATAATGGGTTTACTATTCAACCGTATGGTTTCATCTCAATGCATCATTATTGGTTTTCAGAATAGA
>JAUNDA010000078.1 GCA_030526295.1 Eubacteriales bacterium | reverse complement strand
CTCTTCAAAGGTATATCCGTCCTCTGTACAGGTGGCAGCAACCTCCCTCGCCACTCCGTCAAAGCTATGCTCCTCTATTTCTGCCTTATGGAAAAGAACTTCCTTTGTGAAGTAGTACTCCTTTCCCTCATCGATTGAAAGGCCGATGAAATTAGCCTCGCCCTGTGTGAAGTCACCAAGGTCGATGCTTTCCGTAAGGCCGTCTCCGGTGCCTCCCTCAACCCTTACAAACTCAGATACGGTAGGGTCTGACTTAATGGTAATCTTTTCACCCGGGGCAATTGTTGTATCCTCGGTAAGAACCCTGCCCTCCTCGGTAACGGCACCGATGTAAACCTCTCCGTCAAGAACGGAAAGCTCAGACATTGTCTCGCCGTTTTCATTCACATAGCAGTCAACCTTAAATACGGTACCTCTTACAGACATTGTACCGTTAGGTGTCTCAACCTCAAAGGTTTCAGAATCCTTGAGCTTATTGTCAATTCGGCTTATTACAGAGCCTGAATCAAGGTGGATCTTCGTGCGTGAGTCAGATTCCTTTCCTGTAGCCTCAATCCAGAAATGCGTATTTGCCTCAGCATAAACGAACTTATCCGAATCAAGCGAAAGTACTATGTTTGAAGCCTCGGTTACCTTAACATCGTCACCAGATTTAAGGTGCTGTCCAACATGTGCGTCAACAACAGAGCCGTTGTTTGCAACATGTGTAACTCCCGTAAGCTGTTTAACGGCTATTGTCCTGTAACCGCTGTTACTTAATACAACTGCCGTTGTCACGCCGCCAACTACCGCTACCGTTGCAACGGCTGCGATAATCTTGCCTTTAAGTGTTGTAAGAAATGCTTTCATGGTTTTTTCCTTTTCTTTGAAAACCCTAACGCTTTTTGCGTTACTCCCTGATACCTGTTACCGAGTATACATTAACGGGCTCTGCCTTACCCTTAAGTGTCATTGCCTCCTTAAACTCTGCCACTATTCTGTCCTTAAGTATGTCGTAAACGGCCTGACTTATCAGAAGCTCGCCCCTCTGGGCCTTGCCCTCGATACGTGATGCTGTATTTACCGTATCTCCGATTGCGGTGTAGTCCATCCTGGTGTCGCAGCCGATGTTTCCGACTACAGCGTCACCGACATTTACACCTACACCAAAGCTTACGGTTCTTCCAAACTCCTCCTCAAGCTCCTTTCCGAGTGCGGCACCACGTCTTTGCATGTCAAGGCCTGCCTTAACTGCCTGCATGACGTAGTCCTCCTGGTCTCCCGGGGCATTAAAAAGTGCCATCGTTGCATCACCTATGAATTTATCAAGCATGCCTCCGTTATCAAAGATGCAGCTTGTTGTAAGTGAAAGGTATTTATTGAGAATCTGCACCATCTGCTCAGGTGAAAGAATCTCCGACATTGTCGTAAAGCCCCTGATATCAACAAAGAGCACTGCGATATGTCTCTTCTCTCCGCCAAGCTCGATGTGGAACTCACCATTTTTGGCAAGTGCATCAATAACCTGCGGAGCCATGTATTTCTTAAATGAGTTAAGTGTCTGTTTTCGTCTTAGTGCCTCAAGCACGTATTTCTCGATGATTATCCATGCGAAGATTAGAAGCATCACGAGGAAGGTATATGAGACACTTATGATGATACCATTTGATGAAAGAATCCTTCCGATAACCCCCGCCGCTATCATTACCCAGATACCTACGATGATTGCGGGATACATCTTCATCTCACGGGCCATGAGTGTATAGCCGAAGATTACAAGGGCCGTAATAAGTGCCACAAGCCATGCCTTTGCCGAAACAGCTGTCCTTCCCTCCATGAGTGCCTTTGTAATGTTGGCATTAATCTCGACTCCGTACATGTCCTGGCCGCGGTCTGCTGCAGAGTGGTACGAGTCCTGAAGTCCTGCGGCATAAGCACCCACCATGACGATTGAATCCTTAAACTCCGAAGCAGGAACCCTGCCGTCTATTACGTCCTTAAGTGAGTAATGAATGAACTCACCGGGCTTACCCGAGTAAAAGAACCTTATCGTATCCTTCCCTGGAAGGGGCTTTACGCTTCCGCCCTGCCTTGCATGCTCATTATAGATTTCAGTTGCAAAGCTATATCTAAGTGTATCGCCAACATATGCACGAATCTGCGTTGTTCTTACAAAGCCGTCAGCTGAAACGATTGTGTTCGCATAGCCTGATTTTGCAGCGTTTTGCACTCCCTCATATGGAAGCTCCTCGGAATCAATGTTCCAGGTGTCATAGTAGATGGAGCCATCCGCTGCATACTTTGTAGCACCGCGGTAAACTACATGCGAGGCAACGACCACGTTCCCTGCCTTTTCCATAGCTTCAGCCAGCCTCCTGTCAGTCTCCTCATCTGTCTCACCGATGAACATTATATCGAATGCGGTAACGGCAGGCTTATTTGAGGGATCAGCATAGAGTACGTCAAGAAGCTTCGCAGACTTTTCCCTTGACCACGTGCTTAACGGACCATACTCTGCAAGCGTTTCCTCATCAATGGCGATAAGCTTTATCGTATCCCCGGTGCCGCTCATATGGCTATAGAGAAGGTCACTAAGCCATGAGTCGAGTCCCGTAATGGGATTAAACATTATCAGTATAAAAACCAGCACTGCCGGTATTAATGCAAGAAGAACCTTTTTTAGTCCTGCCATTTGTACCACCTGCTCCCCATGTGTCATCCCCTGAAATTTGAGGATGCATCAACCGCTTCGTATATCCGAAACGAAACAATATTCCAAGGATATTATACCATAACAAGCCCCCTGATTTATACATACCTTTATACCTTACGCATTCAATAAGCACCTATTGTTGCTTTCCCAAAAATCACAATGCCAAAAAACAAATACTTAAACAGAAAAAGCATTTTTCGTGGCCTTAATTATGATATGATACTATTGAAATTTTTTGTGGCATCGTTCTTACCTGCCACGACCACCTTGTCCCGTTCCATGGGAAAAAGTTCGGATACATAAATGAAGGAGACCGCGGAAACACTCGCTGCGGCGAGTTATTAAACAAGATGCGGATTACGTTTTAATAAATGAAAGGAGGAGCACATGCTAAACAGATGTCCCGGGTGTGGCGGAACACTAAGGTTTAACATAGCAGGCGGATACATTGAATGCGATTTCTGCCGTTCAAAGTACGAGCCTGACAGCTACATAGCGGAAACACGTGCTGACGAGGAGGAGGGCTTTTTCGAGGCCTCTGTACTCAAATGCCCAAACTGCGGCGCTGAGATTACGGCAACCGAGGCTGCAGCCGTAGAATACTGTCTTTACTGTGGAAGCTTCGTAACGCTTGAGAGCCACCTTGAAAACATCAGGCGGCCTGACACCATCATACCCTTCCAGGTTACAGAGGAGGACTGCAGGAGCGCCTACAAAAGGAGTCTCAGGACAAAGCTTTATGCACCAAAGGAATTTAAGGACGAAAGCTTCCTTAAAGGCTTTAAGAGTATATACATCCCGTACTGGACCTATGAGTATTCATACGGTCCTAAGGTAAGCTACGAGACAGAGGTAAAAAAGCGCCGCGGAGACTACGTGCATACGACAAAGTATGAGATTGAGCAGGATGCTTCCGGCTCTGCGGACGACATCTGTTTTGACGCGTCCTCAAGCTTTGACGACGAGATCAGTAGCCGCGTGGCACCCTTTAGCTACGAAAAGATGCGCCCGTTCAACCCGTCATACATGTTCGGTCTCTTTGCTGATACTGCAGACGTTCCGGAGGCACAGTATTCGGCCGATGCGGCAGACAGTGCCTACAGCGCCATCTGGAATACGGTAACAAGCCACGCACCAAAGAAAAACGGCACCCCAAAAAAGCAAAGCCATAATGTAATGGACAATACCTTTAACATAAGGCGTGACGTAAAGCTTTCGATGCTTCCCGTATGGTTCCTCACCTGGAAAAAGGGCGACCGTGTGGCTTATTCGGTAGTAAATGGAGAATCGGGAAAGGTTTATGCAGAGGTACCGGTTGACACCAGGAAATACCTGCTTTTTTCACTGATACTCGCGGTTCCGATTTTCTTCCTGCTAAACTTCCTCTTTACGCTTACGGGCACAAGGATGCTGATACTCTCACTCGTGCTCTCATTCCTCATGATAGTACTTTACGTAAAGGAGCTTGAGAGAATAGTTAAAAGGGAGCTTCACATAAATGACAGGGGGTACCTCTTTAAAAACAAGGATGCTGCCACACAAAAAGCCGCCTACAGGCCAAATGTCTTTAGCGAATTTAAGGAAGCAACCGGCGAGTTCCTTAGGGAGAACGGAATCTTCATGGTCATACTCGCATGCATTGCCCTTCTTGCCCTCGGTGAGGTGCTAATTCTTCTCATACCGGTTTTAATCGTGGCAATCCCGGTTTATACGGTAATAAGAATCGGCAAATGCGCTAAATACATTAAAGACAAAACAGTATGGCTTGACATTCTGGGTGCGGCATTTGCGCTTATCTATAGCGGTGTGACGCTCATCATTGACCCGGCACATGACAACTACTATTACATCGGAGCCGTCATTTCAATGGCAGCAATAGGCATAACGGCCATAAGGACGATGAAGCGTTACAACAGCCTCGTCACAAGACCGATACCACACTTCTTCGAAAGAACGAAAGGAGGTAAGGAATGATGAAGGCTTTTAACGGATTAAAAAGACTCACGGCACTTATAAGCATGACTCTTCTCCTTGTCCTGATACTTTTCACAAGTGCCTATGCCAAGGACGATATAATAGAGCAGGAGACAAAAAAGAAATACGACGCCATAGTCTACGATAACGCGGACCTTTTGACCGATGAACATGAGGCGATTCTTCTTGAGGAGATGGAGCCGCTTACAGAATACGGAAACATGATTTTCGTAACCATCGAGCTTGATAAGGGCGAGGACTATGAGGGAATAGCCGAGCAGGTTTATTACAGCCTTTACGGCGATGAGCCAGGTGCCCTCTTCCAAATCGACATGGGAAACAGGAAGATAACCCTGAGCTGCTCTACTGAAATGGAAAAGCTTCTTGGAAAAGAAAGGGATTCAATCGTAGATAACATCTACAAACAGGCGACGGCAGGAAACTATTACAAGTGTGCTTCCATGTGTTTTTCACAGATTTATACCATCTTAAATGATGGAAAGATCGCACACACGATGAAATACATAAATAACGGAATCCTCGCACTGATTCTTGCCCTTATGCTTAATTTCATCATCCTCTTTACTGAAAGCAGGCCTGCAAAGCCAAGTGTAAAGATGCTCGGCGGTGCTGCAAAGGCCGCAGCCGTAATAGGCGCAGCTGCAATACTCGGACAGCGTACAACAAAGACATACTCACCGCAAAGCTCAGGCGGTGGTGGAGGCGGCCATTCCGGAGGAGGCGGCTTCTCCGGCGGTGGCGGAGGCGGAGGCTTCTCAGGAGGTTCAAGCAGCCACGGATTTTAATATTACTCATAGAAAGACACGAGACAGTCCAAAACGAACTGCCTCGTGTCTTTTTTCATTTTTATTTTTTCATTATCAGGAAGATTATTTCACTAAATTAAAGGTTTCTGTTATCAGGATGAGCCTCAGGCTTAGCATAGCATGAGAATACCGCATCCTGCTTTTCCTTTCCTACACCAGGTGTAATAAGGCTTACTACCGGAACAATTACAAGTCCTGCAAGCATTGCGAATGCACCGCAGTTAATCGGGGACTTAAGAAGTGCCGGGAAGATGCTCTTATTGAGCATGTTTACTACCATGATGCCTGAACCGAAGATGAAGTTAACAAGTACTGAAAGCTTTGTAACCTTCTTCCAGTAGAGGCTGTAGATAAACGGTGCAAGGAATGCTCCTGCAAGAGCGCCCCATGAAATACCCATAAGCTGTGCAATGAATGTTACGCTACTCTTATACTGTACGATAGCTATAACAGCAGAGATTACTATGAATACTACGATAAACACCCTCATGATGAAAAGCTGCTTCTTCTCATCCATTTCCTTAATGATGTGCTTTCTGATAAGGTCAAGTGTAAGTGTTGAGCTTGACGCAAGTACAAGTGAAGAAAGCGTTGACATCGAAGCTGAAAGAACAAGGATTACAACCACTGCAATAAGCATAGGTGAAAGCTCTGCTATCATGGCAGGGATGATTGCATCATATCCGCTTGCGGCGATGTCGATATTGTAAAGACGTCCGAATCCGCCGAGGAAGTAGCATCCGCCTGCAACAACGATTGCAAAGAAGGTTGAGATGATTGTACCCTTACGGATAGCCTCCTCATTTTTGATTGCATAGAATTTCTGGACCATCTGCGGGAGTCCCCATGTACCGAGTGATGTAAGTATTACTACACCAAGGAGAGATACTGGATCTGGTCCGAAGAATGATGCAAATGCGCCAGGCATTGCAGATGCTGCAGGGTCATTAACCTCAGCAAGTGCCTCATATGCTGCTATAAAACCACCGTTACTCTTAAGCACTGCAAGGATAACGCAGACGATACCAACAAGCATTACGATACCCTGTATAAAGTCATTGATGGCTGTAGCCATGTATCCGCCAGCGATAACATAAACACCTGTAAGAAGCGCCATAATTACGATACAAACGGTATAGTCGATGTTGAAGGCCATACCGAAAAGTCTTGAAAGACCGTTGTAAAGCGATGCTGTATAAGGAATCAGGAAAATGAATACGATTATTGAAGCAACAATCTTTAAAAGGTCTGAATCAAAACGGGCACCGAAGAACTCAGGCATTGTCTTACTTTCAAGATGTCTTGTCATGATACGTGTGCGGCGACCAAGAACAAGCCATGCAAGGAGTGAACCGATAAGTGCATTACCGATACCAATCCATGTTGAGGCAATACCGAATTTCCATCCGAACTGACCGGCATAACCGATAAAAATTACGGCCGAGAAATATGATGTACCATATGCAAAGGCTGTAAGCCACGGGCCTACACTTCTTCCGCCAAGTACGAATCCGTTAACATCTGTGGCATTCTTTCTGCAGTAAAGACCAACACCGATCATAACAGCAAAGAAAAGAACGAGCATTAAAACCTTAATAAACATCTTTGATATCCTCTCTGAGTAATCTTATCCGGTAATATTCGGATATTCGATATGTTTCGCTTTTACGCTACAACGCTTTAAAGTATAACGCTTTAACGCTTTAAAGTCTATAAGTATTTTTACACAAAAATAAGGAGCCCCCTGGGCTCCTCATTGATGATTTTTTATACAATTTGTATAATCCTTTTTCTGGTATCCGGATTACTTAAGAAGCTTGAATGAACCGATAATCGGAAGCTCCTTAGCCTGTCCGTTAGCTGCATTGATAAGTCCCATAACTGTAAGAACAACGCAAAGAAGGCTAACAAGAAGTCTGATAATACCGAAGATAAATCCGATAACCGGAACTGCAGCAAGCATACCGCAGATAACCATAGCGCAAAGCTCTGCGATTGCAAGCACAAGACCCTGGTTGCAGTGGTATCTTGCAAACTTTGAATCCTTAGCTCCAAGAAGCGGGATAAGAACAAGCCATGAAAGGTATGCAAGAATTGCCATTACCTTGTTGTTCTGAATGTCCTGCGGACTAAACTCACTTGTTGTGTCCTTTGTGTTACTAAACTCATTAAATTTCTCATTGAGGTCAGCCATAACTAATGTGTCTCCTTCTGAATTTTAATTCGTACTCTTTACCGCACTAAAGTATGTACAATTATGGATGCATTGTAACACAAATGAACAAATATTGGTAGCATTCAATTGTACTATTTGAGCATTTTTGAGAATTCGTGCTCAAACAAGCACAGACGCAATCACGTCTGCCGTCACTCTCCTGCTGTTTTCGAATAGATGTATGTAATAAGCCTCCGTGGTTCTTATTGAGCTATGACCGAGATGGTCAGCCACAACCTTCATCGGCACACCGTTATTAATAAGAATTGAAGCATTCGCATGCCTTAGGTCATGAAGATGAAGTCCCGGCATCCCGGCATTTCGAATCTTTGTCCTGAAGCTATTATTAAGAAACTCTCCGTTCATATATCCACCATTCCTATTAATGAATACTGCGCCAGTCTTCTCCCATTTCTTTCCACATTTATGATTTCTTCTCGTCTTATTTACATACTTAAGCTGTTCCTTTAGTATCTCAACCTCAGTCTGTCCAATTGGCACCCTTCTAACACTCGAAGTTGTCTTTGGAGTCGTAACCATTACCTTGCCATTTATCCTGTACTTTGTATATCTGATGTTTAATTCTCCTCTTTCAAAATCAACATCCTCCCAGTGAAGTCCCATCAGTTCCCCGCGCCTAAGCCCCGTAAAAAGCAAAAGCTTAATTGCCCTAGCAATCTGTTGGTTTTTTAGCCCGTCACAAAGTCCTAGAACCTTCTTGCATGCCGATTCATCAAGATAATACTCGGGACAGCCCTCATATCTTGTCAAATCCCTCTGCTTTTTTATAGGTGTGGCCGCAAAAACCGGATTTAGATTAATAATCCCTTTCCTGACGGCAGTAGAAAGGATGGCACTTACTGCCATCCTGATTTGCTTTACCGTTGAAATTTTTAGTCCTCCCTTTTTGCATTTGGCTCCTTCTTTTATTAGGTATGAGGTCATGTTGTCGATATCTATTGGTGACAGATTTCGAAGCCTTATCCCACCTATATGCTGTAATACATAATTCTTTATAAGGTTGGAATTATTAATAATTGTATGCTCCTTAAGAGTTAACGGAGCAACAACCCGATAGTACCAGTCCGCAAATTCACTAAATGTCTTGGAACTATCCATAGAATTATTAAAGCGTAATTCCGCTTCATACTCATAGGCAAAACTCAATGCAAGAGCCCTACGTTTCTTTTCACTGATATCAACAGGCGGCTTAAATGTAGTTGATTTCCTTATTGGTTTTCCTGCTCCATTGGAACCGAGCGATACAAATACACGATATGTTGAGCCTCTTTTACTAATACTAGGCATCATAGATACCCTCCTTTTGGTTATTATTATGCATAAACAATTCTGCACCAAAATCTTCACCATTGCCAACAAAGGGAACACAAATTTTGCATATCCACAAAAGGTGTACTTTTTATGAGAAAGTCAACAAAACTCGCTGTTGTATTCGCAGCAGCAATGCTCCTTGTTGTTGGATTCGCTATGACTGCAATCGCTGGAACAGCTCACTGGGACAGCTCAACAGGACAGTGGCAGTACATCAACGCTGATGGAGATGTAGTAACAAATGATAAGATCAAGTGGCAGGGCAAGTACTATTTCGTTGATGAAGATGGTAACCTTGTAACAAACAAGCTCTGGGAGTTTGATGGTGCAAGATACTACACAGACGCTAATGGTAACCTTGTAACAGGTTGGGTAAAGGTTCCGGCTGACGAGGCTGATGAGGAGCTTGAGGTAACATACAGATGGTATTACTTCCAGTCTTCAGGTAAGGCTTTCACAGCTAACAACTATGCAACTGGTGTTCAGTACAAGACAATCGACGGAAAGAGATATAAGTTCGATACAGACGGAAAGATGCTCT
>JAUNDA010000077.1:5903-9619 GCA_030526295.1 Eubacteriales bacterium | reverse complement strand
CACCTATTCTAAAGATAATGCATCGAACCTTTAAATTAGAGTGCTGTGCCTATACAAACGACAACCAGGAAGCTTAACCCGAAACACTTATACACGTATAGCCAGATTACCATGATGGTAAAACGGCATTCATAAAATTAATAATGCTATTTTGAGCATAAAAGGAGTCACTTATGAGAGAATTAAGAAAACCCTATTTCGAGACAGGCGTAAAGTGCTATCTTTACGGTGAGAAGGAAATGGAATTTGCAAGAAAATGTGAGGCAGTTGCAGTTAAGTATGACATCGACGTACTCTTCATTTCTTCATTCATGAACATGAAGGACATTGCAAGAGAGTGCCCGCATCTTTTTGTTATCGCACAGGCAGTTGACAACTGGGGTCCAGGCAGAGGCATGGGCAAGATCATCCCGGAGGCACTTAAGGAAGCAGGCGCATGGGGCGCATGCATCAACCACTGTGAGAGACCTATGGCACTTACAGACATCAAGGGAACAATCGACAAGCTTCGTGCATGCGGACTCAAGTCATTCGTATGTGCTGACTCAACAGACGAGGCTATGGCCATTGCAAACCTTCACCCGGACATCATGAATCCGGAGCCATCAGAGCTCATCGGTTCAGGCCAGGCTCCTGACATGGCTTATGTTACAAAGACAGTTAAGGCTGTTAATGCAATCGATCCTTCAATCATCACAGAGATCGCTGCAGGTATCTCAACAGCACAGGATGTTTATGATTTCATCATGGCCGGTTCAGATGCAGCAGGCGCAGCTTCAGGCATCATTAAGTCTGATCATCCGGACGAGCTCCTCGACGAGATGGTTGCAGCCGTAAGAAGGGCTAAGGACGACCTCGAGAAGAAGTAATCCCCGATTTTTAAAGGTGTATTATTTCCATAAGGCGCATAATCTGCATAATTTGCACAAACCGCTAAAACTGCACTAACACAATAAATATAAAAAAGGCGACGGAAATTTCGTAGTAATTAAACCGTCGCCTTTACTTTGGTTTTTTTCATCACAGAATCATATAATTGATATTCTATTTCGTGTCCACTTTCCGGTGTCCATTTTATTTGAAGTGTCAACTCCCGTAGTATTTTTTTAGCTTGCAGTCACTGTAGCGTTTTATTTCAATATTGATTGCATTTTTTAGATGCCATGCAATCAAAAGTTATATTTGAGTTAAAAATGACTGCGTCATCCGGATGGGCAAGCAGTCATTTTGAAGTTGTAAGAAGATTTTGACTGCAGGCATATAGTTTGCAGGCAGTCAAAATTACCAGCATTGAAGATTCTGACTGCAATGAGGTTAAAAAATGCAGTCATAATTGAGAAAAGCCCCAATAATGACTGCACTACTAATAAATCAGTATCCTAATTATTTACCAAATATGCGACTAATCAGAGGCCGAGTTCCTCGTTGATGAGGATAACCTCATACTCCCCGTTTCTAGGAGCCCTGTCGAATACTGCTGTTACATGGCAGATTCTCTCAGGTGAATTGCAGTTATAGCACTTGTCGCCCTTTACTGCGCACGGAGTCTTTCTTTCAAGTCTCTTTGCATTAAGCGGCGCAGATACATTCTTTGCATGGTCGTAGGCTTCAGCATAGTCCTTCTTAACCTTGTTCTTTCCAACTACAAGGATAACCTTTTCATGTCCGAAGATTGTTGATGCAACCCTGTTTCCTGTTCCGTCGATATTGATGATTTCACCTGTCTCAGCCATTCCGTTAACAGATGAAATGTAAACGTCTGATGTAACTGCGGCAATAAGTGCCTCCTTTGGGCTCTGTCCCTCCTCAGGCTTCCAGTGCCAGATAAGCTTGTTATTCTTCTCAAGCTTCTCATAGAGGCCTATTTCCTTTACAGTCATTGAACCACCGAAGCTGATTGTCTTGTTGTTTAATGATGAGGCAATGTAATCAGCTGCCTCTAATCCTGTTTCAAAGGTCTTTACATTGTAGCCCCTTGCCTCAAGATTTGTCTTTACTGTCGAAAAATCCATTCTTCTCCCCTTTCTCTTTCCGTTTGCCCTATCGTAAATATGTTGTTTAATTTAACTGTTTAAAAATGTTTTAAAATGCGTCCCGTTGTGTTTTATAAATAAGGCTTTTCTATTAATATAATTCACACTGGCACAGTAAAAATATTCATTTACCGAGTTTTGTTATATTTATATCACTTCTTGAGCTCATATCCAGCCGCAAGTATCGCAGCCTCTGCGAGTGACTTTGTTGCGTCAACGAAATCACCGCTCAGTCCGTAGAGTTCAACTGCCAGAGGCAGCTCTGTGCACGCGAGAACGGCCACAGAAGCCTCCTTCTTTAAGAAAGCATTAATTTCACCAGTGAGCTCGTCCATCCTGCCCTCGCGCGGTGTACCGGCCTTTACGCCCTCATAAATGATAGACATCACGTTCTTTTGAATCTTTTCATCTGGATAAATGGTTTCAATGCCCTTTTCCTTAAATATCTTCTCGTAAACCCCAGCCTGGATTGTTCCGTCTGTTGCAAGGATTACTGCCTTATTAAATCCCCTTGAAAGCACCTTGTCAGCTGCAGACTCGATAATCGATACAACTGGAATGTTGACAGCCTCCTTAACATAGTCTACGAAATAGTGGGCTGTGTTACACGGCATGATTAAAAGGTCGGCGCCTGCGTTCTCAAGAAGCCTTGCAGACTTTGTAAGCTCCTCTACGGGGCTCTTTCCGCCGTGCAAAATTGCAGCTGTCCTGTCCGGGATGTTTGTGTTTGAATCAATGATAACCCTTACGTGGTCCTGATCATTTGCAGCGTCTGTAAGCTCAATTATTTTTTTAAAGAGATCTGCTGTTGCAAGCGGTCCCATGCCGCCAAGAATTCCAATTGTCTTTTTCATCTTTCTGCCGTCCTTATCAAAAATGTCCTCTCCGTCACTAAGGAGATGGTCCTTACCGTTCAGAATTGTATCCACATAGTCTGAACCCGATTTAAATCTCTCCTTAACTAGGATTCCGCCCATGAGCATCGTCTTCCTGTGTACATCAGAGCCTGCCGCAATCTTAAGGTTATTCGTCCATGCATACTCAAGTGCCATCTCATCCCACTCGTGTACCTGGTGCACAACACTTAAATGGCTTGAATGGGTCGCGTTTAATGCCTCAGCACCGTCTGAGTATTCGGGATAAAGCCTTATCTCGGGGATGTAATCCTCCTTCCTGAAGGGATGTGCCTGGATTACCATTCCACCGGCTCCCTTTATAAGCTCGTACTGCTCCTCTATCGAAGCGTCCCTTATCTCGGGATGCTCCTTTAGCCATTCAGGCGTGATTCCGTAAATGAGGAATTCAGTTGCGTCGTAGAATGCCTCGTAGCCAAAGAAAACATCAAAATCATTGGCTTCTCCCCACGCCCTTGCCTCGCGGTAGCCCTCTGTCATCTGATCAATGATAGTAGGCCAGGGAGCCTCCTTGTCAACCTTAGAGACAAACGAATTCCAGTTATGCTCCGTTACGAACATGCCGGCATAGCCTGCCTCCTTGGCGCATTTCGCCATGGTCTCAGCTGTTTCACGGCCACACTGCGAGCCGTAAATGGTATGAAGGTGTGTTTCGTAGAGGTAGGGATATTCCTTTAATGCTTCTTTAAGTGTCATAAATTTGCCCTTCGGTAAGATTTTAGAATGATAAGCGGGAAAACTCCGCAATTCAATTGCCGAGTTCAATTGC
>JAUNDA010000077.1:2973-5893 GCA_030526295.1 Eubacteriales bacterium | reverse complement strand
AGCAAACCACCCGCCATAGGCTGGCGGGTGTGCGCCGGGTAAACCCGGTATTATGAAATTGCTGTTTTTGTTTTTTGTTAATTACAGAGTTCTGCAAATTTCAACTTTCTGCCAAATCACAGAGCTTTTAATTACAAGACTTCGTTGATTACAGAGTCTCGTCCCTTACAGTTCCCTCGGCAACGATGTTTGTCGGACCTGTGAGGTAGATTCCGTCATCGAGATCAACATAGAGCACGCCGCCCTTCTCGTTGATTTTTGAGCCCTTCTCTGGAACGAGTCCGAGCTTATTAAGCACAAGTACTGTTGAACCTGTTCCTGTACCGCATGCGAAGGTATAGTCCTCAACACCCCTCTCGTATGTAAGAAGGTCAATCTCGTTGTCTCCGATAACCTCATAGAAGTTGATGTTTGCTCCCTTCGGGAAGTATGAGTGATATCTCATCTTGATTGCAAGCTTCTTGAGTGTCTCCATCTCCTCGCCCGGAAGGTCAATGAGACGTGCACCTGAGCCACCAATCTGCTCCCTTAACTGTGCGTATGATACAACACCGTGCGGAAGACCCGGATTTCCGAGCTCAACGTATGAAACTACATATTCCTTGCCATCGATTTCAATCTTATCCTCGATCTTTACTGTTGTTGCGTCATTGAGTCTGATTCTGTAATTGATCTTGTCGATTCTCTCGCCTGTTACGATGCCAGCTGTTGTCTCGATAACCTGCTTTTCACCTGAAAGGCCTGTTTCATAGCCGTATCTGCAGATGCATCTTGCACCGTTTCCGCACATCTCTCCGACTGTTCCGTCAGAGTTATAGAACATCATGCGGAAATCAGCCTTGTCAGATGGCACAACAACCATCATTCCGTCGGCACCGATTGACAGGTGTCTTGTGCAAAGGGTAGAAGCAAAGTGCGAATTCTGTTCGATGTCAATGTTTTCCTTAATGGCATCGAGAATGATGAAATCATTACCCGCACCGTTCATTTTTGTAAATTTCATGTTAGTCTTTTCTCCTCTATCCGTATTTTTGGGGAACTGCCCGACAAAAAAGTCACCGACAATTCCCAATCTGATTTCTTAATACGGGAAAAGGAATCATTTGTGCTTTTTCCTTGCTTCCTTCTCCATTGTATCAAGAATAAAATAAGCTATGTAAGCTGTTGGAACTATGATAAATGAAATACCGAATGCTGTCATTTTTGACACCTCCTTAAAATCTATACCTGGATTATAAGTCGGTAGGTGTCCCTATAAGCGTACAGCCACATGGCCGCCGCCTCAAAATTTTTAAGCGTTTTATGTCAACCAGCGCTGATCACAGCATTCGTTTATGAATTTATTCCTTATGATTACATTCGTTTATTACGTTATGGTTCAATGTTAATGCATACTGTTTTCAAAGCTTAATTTCTTACTGCAACTTAAGCTTTATTCACACTATGCTTTATTATAATGCTTAATAATTATACCACACTGAAAATGTAGAACTTAAGGTATGATGTCTCGGGCACGTTCCAGAGAATCGGGTGGTCCGGAGCCTGCTGTCTGGCCTCTATCTGCCTGAGCTCCTTACCCGCATCCCTTGCGGCCTTTTTGATCATCTTTACAAAAAGCTCATCCTCCATAAAGTGTGAGCATGACGCCGTGCAAAGATAGCCTCCCCTAGGAAGTGCACGAATTGCACGAAGGTTAATGTCCTTATAGCCCCTCTCGGCATTCTTTACCGTCTTTCTTGACTTTGTGAATGCAGGCGGGTCGAGTATTATTAAATCATACTCCGGTGTCTTCTTTTTCTCAAGCTCTGTTAAAAGATCGAAAACATCAGTGCATACAAAATCCATCCGATCGCTCAGTCCGTTAAGCTCTGCGTTTTTACGTGCCATCTCAATCGCTGTTTCCGAGATGTCAACGGCCGTAACGTGCGCCGCACCGCCAAGTGCTGCATTAAGCGCAAATGACCCTGTATGCGTAAAACAGTCGAGAACGCGAAGTCCCTTCGAAAGCTTTGCAACTGCCTTTCTGTTATACTTCTGGTCGAGGAAGAAGCCCGTCTTCTGTCCGTTTTCGACATCGACATTGTATTTTACACCATTTTCCTCAATAACGGTAAGTGCGGACGGTGCCTCCTTATACCAGCCCTTGTAGGAGTTAAGTCCCTCAAGAGCCCTTATCGGAGCCTCATTTCGCTCATAAATGCCGTTAATGACCTCACCGTCAGCAGCAAGAACCTCGATAAGCAGACGGTAAATCATGTCCTTAATCTTCTCGATTCCAACAGACAGAACCTCTGTCACGAGTAGGTCATTGTACCTGTCAACGGTAAGACCCGGGAACTGGTCCGCCTCACCAAAGATGAGTCTGCAGGCCTTAATGTCGTCTCCCATAACCTGCTTACGGTACCTCCACGCGTACTCGATTCTTCTTCTGAAAAATGATTCGTCGAACCTGTCATTGGCATTCTTTGAGATGAGCCTGATTCTTATCTTTGACTTCTTGGAAAGAAAACCCGTTCCGAGGTATTTTCCGTTTACTGAGAATGCATCAACAAGTGAACCGTTCTCCGGCTCCTCTCCGATACACTCCATAACCTCGGCCTCATATATCCACGGGTGGCCGTTTTCCACCCAGGCCGTTCCCTTTTTTGTTATTACATACTTTGGAAAACTTCTTTCTGTCTTCATTCTCTTTCCTTTTTCTTTAACTGCTGCTCCCTCGATCTTTCATAGATTGTATAAAGCAGCGAGTCTCTTCCTGTTATTTTAAGCTTGTCAGTAAGGTTGAGCACGGCACCCTTTGACGCATCCATAATCTCCTGGTCGCGTTCCCTTGACTTCATCGGAACCTCAACCTCGAGGTCATATCTTTCAAATGCGTTAACGATGGTTGTGTCACCATAGTGGTGGATTCGCTCCATAT
>JAUNDA010000077.1:0-2963 GCA_030526295.1 Eubacteriales bacterium | reverse complement strand
CCGTAATTTAAGTGAATGTGGCCATGCACGAGATATACGGGCTTATATTTGTCAAGCAGTGGCAGAAATGCCTCAAAGCCCCTGTGACAGTAGTCGTTATCATCACCATAGCCTGCAGGTGCCGCATGCGTGAGCACGATGTCAATGCCACCGACCTTCATGATTTCACGGTCAAGCCTTTTGATGCGCTTTTCCATCTGTTCCTCGGTGTACTGGTATTTACCATTCGAATACTTTGCCGAGCCACCGAGTCCGAGAATTCTCACACCCTTTCTCACGACAACCCTGTCATCTGCGCATACGCAGCCCTCCGGCGGCTTTACGTCGTGATTTGTGTCATGGTTTCCATGCACGTAAACAAGCGGCTTTCCGGCCATTGTAACAATAAATGACAGATAATTTCCCTTAAGGTCGCCCGCAGCAAGAATGAGGTCGTAGCCGTCAAGCCTGCCGGGCTGGTAATAATCGTAGAGGGCCTTACACTCCTCATCCGCAAGTAACAGTATTTTCATTAGATGATAAAGCCCTCCTTACCCGGTGCAATGTGTTTCCTGTATACACCGAGAATTCTTGTAAGTCCCTGTGCCATCGGCAGAAGCTCCTCAAACTCAGGAACCTTTCCGTCCACATTGTCTAGAAGCCAGCGCATCTTCTTGATTTCCTCAAGCGAAAGCGCCTTTGTTCCGTCATTTTGAGTCCTACCCTTGTTGTCCTTAAGCGGTCCGCCGAAAATGTCAAAGGTGTTATGGATGATTCCCTGCTTTAGGATGTTTCCAAGCTGTTTTGCACTGTCTGGAAGCTCATTTGAAAGATAAACATCCATAACGCCTGAGCTCAGTCCCCACCAGTAGGTAAGTGACTTGTCATTGTCATCCTCGGGATCCCACTCACCGCTCAGGATAAACCTTACTACCTTCTCATAGAAGGTTCCCCAGTTCCACTTCGGGGCTGAAAGCGGTACAAACACACCATTTTCATACATGTATGTACCAACGCTTTCATTGTCCTTAAGCTCGGTACGTGAAATGATGTCATGGCTTGAAAATACGGTAACGCCTTCGTTTAAAAGCTCCTCCTCTGGGTTACCAGGAAGGCATGTCCACTTAAGCTTGATTCTTACATCTGGGTTAGTCATACGTGCTCCGAGTGCAAAGGCATTAATCTCTGCAGGAACTCCGTAAATCGGATACTTTGCAATAAAGCCGATTTCGTTCGCATCACTCATTGCGCCCGCAATTGCACCCGAGATGAATTTTGCTTCATAGCTTCTTGCATAGTAGGTTCTGACACCCGCCATAGGCATTGCCAGTGCACATACGAGAACGAAAATGTCAGGATGAAGTGTCTTGATTCGTCTTGTTGCACCTATAAGTGTCGGAGCCGTAACAAACATTACGTCAGCACCGTCACTTACCACCCTGTTCATTACCTCGTCGGCATTGTCGGGGTCTGCATAGTAATTCTTTACCACAACACGGTCACCAAGCTGCTGCTTAAGATACTCGGCACTCATCTCGTGTCCGTGTACCCAGTTTGAGCCGCCTGTTGTTGCGGCATAAACAAATGCCACGCAGAGAGAGCTCCTCGTGCTCGCAAAAAGCCTTGCAAAGAAGTTCTTCTCCGAGCTTACGGGCTCAATGCTCAGCTCCTCCTTCTGGTGTCTTGAAAGATATGAAATCTCAGGCCATACCTTATTGAGGCTGTCAATGAGCTGCTTGTTTGTATATGTCTTTAGGCACTCATACGGGAAAACCTGAAGCCAGCATAAAAGTGCAGTCGATACGTCGATATCGTGCGGATCAGACTTCTGTTTTTCAGTAAAAACATTTTTAAAGAAATAGAACCTGCTTGTGAAGGCCTGTCTTTCCTCATCAGTCCATACATGCTCAGGCTCGAAGCCAAGAGCAGACTGAAGCTTTGCATACATTGTCCTGTGCGTAAACCACACAAGGTATGTCTTCGAAAGGCTGTAGAATTTGATGAATTCCTTGTAAACCTTGTAATCATGGCTGTCCGAGGGCTCCGGGTTAAGTCTTGTTACCTGGGCATAAATTGCCCTTGCACCAAGGCTCTTTAATACGCTTACACGCTTGTTTCCCTCCTGGACATAGAACTTTCCGTAATATTCGAGCACCACGATAGGGTCATGTATTCCCTCGTCAAAATGGCTGTCGCAAAGCTGCACCCACTTCGCCCTAAACTCTGTTCCCTCGCCAAGAAGCGGCATGAAGTTACCTGCAAAGGCGTCCTGCCTGCCCCTTGTTTTTGTACCCTTAATGAGGTCCATCGGGATGTCCATGTATCCAAGGTACTGGGCATTGAGCTTTACTGTGTCAACAATGTCATCAAGGGCCGGAAGATACGGATTTTCGCCCCTTGAAATGGCATCGTTTACATATCTTGTTCCTTCCTTCTGAGCAATCTGGTATTGTCTCTGAGCATCATCTGAAATCATAATTTAAAACCCCGCAGTATAAACACAACTCTCATTTCCAATGCGGAAACTGGTCACACCATATTTTGCCTTAAGCGCATCGATGGCACTCTGGTTTTTGATTGCACCAAAGGTACCGTCGTGCTCCCTTGAAAACTGCATATAGATTCCGTCATATGTACCATCAATATATCTTAGACTTCCGAAGTATCCGTTATGCTGTGTTTCAAGTGAGTAATAATTACCGGTGTTGTCCTGAACAAGTCCCGCTGCCAACATTGTACCATCTGTATTCATAAGATACCATACATTACGGCCATTTGATTTAATTTCATCGTCACAAAGCCATGCACTCTTAATGATTTCTCCCCTGCTGTTTTTAATGCGCCATGTTCCGTTCGCATCAGAGTACCAGTTTCTTGAGAATGTGAGTGCCCCCGGTGTAGTTGATGTCACTGGTCCACCTGAAGGACTTCCACCACCTGAGGGGCCGCCACCCGATGAACCACCGCCGCCTGACGAACCGCCA
>JAUNDA010000076.1:3731-9695 GCA_030526295.1 Eubacteriales bacterium | reverse complement strand
TTGAAGGCTTAACCTTAAATCACCTTATACTACCTGAAAAATATCCATAATCGATAAAAATATACCCCACCCGACTTAGCTTTGTCAATCAAGGCGCAGAATAATCGAGTAGGATGGATTTCACCCTTACTCGACTTCGGTTATAAGACAAAAATGATTGGCCTTACGGCAGAATAAATGAAATTATGATTTCAGTACGTATTATCTTATCTCTATTACGTTATTTATTTCAAAGTTTCAAAATTTTGCTGTTTCTTATCATTCCAATTACAGCAAGTTTAGGGAGTAAGGGTTATTTAATACGTAATTTGATAATGGCTAGGTGTGGCTACACGTAAGGATGCGACATTTCAAAATCAATTTTACGGATAAAAGAGCATTTTTATTATTTGGATACGTAATAGTGGTATTTGATTACGTTTTTTTAGAAAGGATTTGGATATCAGTCCGTAAACATACTCTATCCAATCAAAAAGACGCATCCGGATATTTCTTTGATTACCCAAACGCGTCTTAATTTGTTAATGTATTAGGCTTTATGCCCTTGCCCTCTTCATCTCAAGGTAGTTAAGCATCAGTGCTCCGCCCACAAGTACAAATCCCACAAGGTCTGTTACAAGACCCGGGAACAAAAGTGTGAGGCCGCCTGCGATAAGCATAATTCTCAGAACAGGATTAAGCTTCTTAAATACGAAGCCGTTAAGGCTTGCGGCAAGTGCGAAGATACCGACGATAGATGTGATTACCACAAGTAATGCATCAAGTATTCCCTTATCCATGAGAATCATTGACGGCTGCATTGCAAATACGAATGGTACTACGAATGCTCCGATTGCAAGCTTTGTCGCATTGATACCCGTCTTCATAGGGTTCGATTTCGCAATTGCAGATCCCGCATATGCAGCAAGTGCTACAGGCGGTGTGATGTCGGCAACGATTCCGAAATAGAATACGAAGAAATGAGCGGCGATCGGGTTAACACCCATCTGTACAAGAATAGGTGCACATGTTGAAGCCATGATGCAGTAGTTTGCTGTTGTCGGAACACCCATTCCGAGAACGATACAGCAAAGCATTGTAAGAATAAGTGCAATGAGAAGCGCAAGTGCCTCTGACGGCATCTGAGAGCTTATTCCGATTACCGATGTGATAAGCTTTGAAGCAAGTCCTGTGGCTGTGATGCATCCTGCAACGATACCTGCCATTGAGCATGCTATTACGACTGTTACACATCCGCTTGCGCCTGCTGAAAGGGAATTCATGATCATGTCCTTCATTCCCATAAGTGCATTTACGGCTACTGACTTTTTACTGTTACTGCCCTCTCCTGCATTTGCCATTGCCTTTCCGATGGCTCCAGGAACTGAAACAAATATTGCAAGGAAAATTGCGATTACTGCTGAGAAAGCAAGTGTTCTTGTGTTGCTTGCAACAAGCCATACGAGAACGATAAGCGGAAGAAGCAGATATACCTTCTTAATGAGAACGCCCCACTTCGGAAGCATGTCCTTTGACATTCCCTTAAGATTAAGCTTCTTTGCCTCAAGGTGAACCGCGATGAATACGCCTGCAAAGTAAAGAACTGCAGGAAGGATTGCCCAGAGGGCTACCTGGCCGGATGCAACACCCATGTACTCTGCCATAAGGAAAGCGGCAGCTCCCATAATAGGCGGCATGATCTGTCCGCCTGTTGAAGCTGATGCCTCAACCGCAGCACTGAACTCAGGGCTGTAGCCTGTCTTCTTCATCATCGGGATTGTAACCGAACCTGTTGTAACAGTGTTTCCTACAGATGAACCAGATACCATTCCACAGAGTGCGGATGAAATAACCGCTACCTTTGCAGGTCCGCCCGAAGCACTTCCTACAAGTGCATTTGCACATGAGATGAAGAATTCACTGATTCCCGTTCTCTCAAGGAAGGCTCCAAAAACAATAAACACAACAATAAACTTGGCACAGACCTGTACCGGTGTTCCGAGAACACCGCCTGTCGAATAAAAGAGCGTGTACATCATTCTGTTGATGACCTCCATCGCACTCTGTCCATTGCCCTTAAGGGTAACGAAGGAGTATGCGATGAGCACGCCTGCGACGCAGAGAATCGGAAGTCCCACGCATCTTCTGCAAAGCTCCATGAGCACGAGGATTCCGACAATACCTATGATGCTGAGCATGGGAGTCATCTTAGATGCAGATGACAGCGTTCTCGCAAAGGTATTGTAATTCATGCAGTAATAAAAGAAAGCCGCAGCACCGATTATCATGAGCACGATGTCATACCACGGAATGTGGTTTTCCCTTACATGGTGCTTATTTGCCGGATAGTTCATGTATCCGATGATGATTACTACTCCGAGGAAGGAAGTGAGTCTTACTTCGAGTGCCGCTGTTGAAAACAGTGTTGACCAGATGCAGTACATTGAAAATACTGCTGTAAGGAGCTTCATCACCTTTGACATCGGTCCTGTCCAGATTCTTGTAGCGGACTCTTTGTCAAACTGTCTCATCAGCTTCTCACTGTCAATTTTTGTATCCTTTTCAGTTCCCATATGCTTTTTCCTTTCGTATGACAAAGAATTCGTTTTTTCCAACGCGAATCCGGAGCTTTAGGCTCCGGACCCGGGTTTATTTAGTATTAGCTTAGTTTGATTAATGGATTATAAGGTTTTAACCTTTTAATTAATATGTTCCAGCCTTGATTGTGTATGAGCTGTAGTACGGTGATGAAGCAACGAGCTTGTTGATGTGCTCCTCATCGAAGCCTACAAGGTATACCGGCTTAGCTGTTGCAAGGTCTGTGATTGCTGTTGTCGGAGCACCTGCAACGATGAATGCTGCGTCGATCTTCTTATCCTTAAGTGACTCTACAGAATCACCGAAGCTCTGGAATACCGGCTTGATGTCGCTTTCTGTGAGGTCATATGCGCTGAGTGCGTCGATTGCGTTGAAGTATGTACCTGAACCTGAAGCACCGATTGAAACGTTCTTACCCTTAAGGTCTGCTACTGTCTTGATGTCAGGATTTGTTGTAACGATCTGTACCTGCTCCATATAGAGTGAGCATACTACTGAGAAGCCCTCTACCTTCTCCTCGAAAAGTCTCTCTCCGTTATATGCATAAGCCATAACGTCTGACTGTGTGAATCCGAGCTGGATGTTACCTGCTGTAAGGTCCTCGATGTTTGACTTAGAACCGCCTGATGTAAGGGCTGTTACCTTAATGTCTGTGTTGCCTGAAACATATGTTGATAATACTCCGCCGTATGCGTAATATGTTCCAGCCTCTCCACCTGTACCGAAGTTGAGGTCCTTCTTTTCACCAACGCCTGCACCCTCTTTAACTGCTGCTACGTCAATGCCTTTCTCCTTAAAGTACTTTGCAGCACCCGGATGATAAGGAACTGAAGTGATTGATGATGCGAAAGCGAGGTCAAGCTCGTTTCCCTTAGCATGCTGGCTTGTGATTGCATCCTTGTTCTCGAAGATTGTTGAAACGAGTGTGTAAATCTCATCCTCCGGAATGTCATCACGAGCGATAACAACTGCTCCGATTGCTACTGTATTTGTATCTACCTGCTGAGCTCCTGCTGCAGCTGTGTCTGTTGCTGCCGGCTTAGAACCGCATGCAGCAAGTGAAAGTACCATCACTGTGGCGATTAATAAACTGAATAACCTTTTCATAATGTTGCCTCCGAATGTTTTGATGGTTGCATTATAGCACGCCTCCACAATTTTGCAAGTACTTTTGCTACAACTTTTTGGTTGTACCTCTATTGGGAGACAAGGCAGTTTTTTGTCTGTTTTTAATAAACTAAAGCAATAAAAAATGTGAAAAGCACCTAAAAATAAGCCTTTTCACACCATTCTATGTCTACAACCATTTTTGCATTGTTTCGACAACTATTAACTTGTGATTCAAAAATTTTTTTATTTTTTATGGTCTGGGCAGGTTCCACTCGTATTTTGCAGCAAGAAACCTGAGTACAATTACCGTTACGGCTCCGATAAACATCGCAACAGGCTCACCAAGGTTCCAGAGAATCACCGACACAAATGCACCTATTATCGATGCACAAGCATAGAAGTGCTTTACAAAGATTGACGGCTTATCACCTGCAAAGATGTCCCTCATGACACCGCCACCTACTCCGGTAAGGACTCCTACAAACACAGAGAGGAAGATTCCTCCAACCTGCATGCCGGCACGAAGTCCCACAACAGTAAAAACTCCGAGTCCTATTGCATCCATCGTATTGAATACAAATGACCTCTCGTTTACATGATTCCTGAATGTCGGGATAAACATGAAAAGTGAAACACCGATTGCTATAAAGGCGTATACCGGATTTCGGAATGCCATCGGCGGAGTATTACCAAGAATAAGGTCCCTTATGATTCCTCCGCCCACGGCAGTTGTCATTCCCATTATAACAATGCCGAGAATATCCATCCTTTTCTTAATTGCCAGCGCTGCACCCGATATGGCAAATGCCACGGTGCCTATTATTTCAAATAATGTCATATTTATACCTTCGCCATAATTAAAGCCGGCCACACGGCTTGTTCAATGAATAGCCCTTCAGTCCTCAAGTGCCTTTTTGTAAGGCATTATCATTCCCTCGTTAAGCTTATTGCCCATCTTCGCCTTAAGCTTTTTATTTCCCATTACTGCACCCGCAAGATACATAAAGAGCATTGTACCCCTCTTTTTCTGCGGGAAGTCATACTGTCCATGTGATTTATAGAACCTGTGGTCTGCCTTCATCATGCCCTGCATGAGCCAGATAAGGTCCCTGAAGATCTTCATTCCGCCAACACCGAGGAAGTTTGACGGCTGAACGTATTTATTCTCTATTGCATACGAAAGCTTATTTGCGAGTGCATCAATCTCGGCATCAGGGTCTAATTCATCCGTTGCCACTCCGCAAAGGAAGTTTCCGCCTACCTCTGCCCTGCCGTCGATTATCATCCTAAGGTTTTCCTCCTCGCTAAGGTTACCTGAAACGATGTATCCAAACGGCATTCCCATTGTAACCGTCCTGTGGCCGTTACAAAACTGCCTGTCGTCATATGTTTTAAATACTGGTCCCATCGAATGGTCCTTAATAGAAAAGGCGATTACGATGGCGCTTCCCTTCTGGATTTTGTCACGAAGAAGTTCCTGGAAACCGTCCTTATAAATGCAGGTTCCATCAGTCGAACAGTTAAAGCAGCTGATGCAGCCGCCCTTAAACGGGAAGTCATGGATGTTAATAAGCTCCACGTTATACGGACACCTCTTAATAAAGCGTTCAGTCATTGCCCTTAGCTGCCCATCATCTGCCGCCATGTCTGCTACAAGCGACACAGTGCCGTTCTTTTTTGCCACCTCGTCTGCCTCAGTAGTTACTGTCTTATGAGCCGGTGCCGTAAGCTTTGTTTTACGCGTCTCGTAAAGGTCATTTCCCATGCAGTACGTCACATATTTAAAGAATGCCTTTACATCCTCACGGCCCTTTTTCGTCGTAAGGTCATCCATGTCAGCTGAAAGCCCCTTAATTACCTTAAGCCCCATGTCATAGGCGTTGTCCTCAACGTACCTGTGTGCCGTAATGTCATAGAAATGCTTTGAGGTTGTAATCTGTGTTGCAAACTTGCCATTAAGGCTAACATCCGACTCCTTCATAAGCCGAATAAACCTGTGAAGCTGGCTTGGGGCAATGAATGTATAAACAGGATATGAAAAAATGAGAAGGTCAGCTGACTCAAGGCTTTCACGAGCCGATGAAAAGTCCTTCTCAAATTTTTTAATGTCCCTTCCCACGTTAAGCACCTCATATGAATGCTCAGGAAAATGCTTTTTAATGTATAGGCAGCTGTGAAGCGTTACGCTGTAATCGCCCTTGGGGCTACCGTTAATTATCGTTATCTTCATCCTCGTGATACTTCCTGTAAACCTCTCCTATCGACATATGCTCCTCA
>JAUNDA010000076.1:0-3721 GCA_030526295.1 Eubacteriales bacterium | reverse complement strand
GTCCAGGAAGCGCGAAAAGCCCCCTGAATGCACCCGTAATGTAGCAATAGCCCACTATCATCGAAACATATGAGGCCATAAGCGTAACAAGTACTGCAATGATTACCGGGAATACCCTGTTTCTCATCCTCTGCTTTAGGAAAAGCGAAATTCCGATGATACCGAAAAAGCCAAGGTACATAAAGCCCGTCATTCCGATTGCAAGGAAGGCATCCTTCCACTCTGTTGTAAGGAACCTCGAGCCCACGAACATATATATGAAGAAAAGTCCGAGCGCCACATAGCCTGTCCATACGGGAGGCTTGAAATCATAGAAGGATCTTGGTGCCGGCACCTTGATCCTAAGCCTCTTCATGATAAGGAGGCTTAGCTGGTAGATGATGAAGCCCTGGAAGAATCCGAAAAGCACATTTCCGACGATGAAAAGCTTTACGAGGGTATCAACAGTATAGACATTCTTAATGCTCTCAAGAAGTAGTGTCCTCTGTTCATCGGGATACTGTGCGAGTACATTCTGCATCATGCTGCTTTCGAATGTCTCATTCATCATCTTCTGCATCTCCATCGCACTCTTTGTGATTGTAATGCCCGATACAGACGATACCACGAGAATGTCCACGAGGTTAATCACAATTGCCATAAAGATTACGGCAAACATGATTTTTTCCGTACTGACCTTTTTAAAGAGGCATACACCGAGCGTAAGTCCTATGAGCATGCTCGTTGATGCATAAAAGGCGTAATTTGGTGTGCCGAGGAAGAATGACAAAAGCACCATTGCAGCCGCTGCGGGAAGCGCCGTCTTAAAGCCATATTTGGCTGAGTAAACAGCCATCGGGAGCGGATATACATATACAAGTATCTCCTGTACCATTCCTGCAGTCTGTCTGTTTAGGAACACCAGCACGCCGAATATGGCGGTCATAAGTGCTCCCTGTGTGATTTTCAGTGTTTTTACATCCATTATGTCGATTCTTCTCCGGTAATTGTAAAATTATAAAAGTCCTGAGAACAGTCTCATGATGAGCTGTCCAGCTCGCATATATGCCTTTTCCTTTGCCTTGTAAAGTTCGGTTACCTCAGTACTTTCTTCCATTGTTCTCACAAAGTCATCCCTTATGTCTGTAACCGTGTCACACTCCGCAAAGAAGCATGCATTTTCAAAATGATGGTAAAGGCTTCTGTAGTCGAGGTTGATTGTTCCGCAAAGAGCCATCCTGTCGTCTGCAACACACATCTTTGCATGTGAGAAGCCAGGTGTCCATTCGTAAACCCTGACGCCGTATTCCACAAGGCAGTGGTAGAACGATCTTGTAACTGAATAGATGATCTTCTTATCCGGAACTCCGGGTGTGATGATTCTTACATCAACGCCCCTCTTTGAGGCAAGACGCATCGCATGCACCATTTCATCCGTGATGATGAGATACGGTGTCATGAACCAGCAGTACTTTTCTGCCTTGTTAAGCATACTTATGTAAACTTCCTCGCCAACCTGCTCGTTATCCATCGGGCTGTCTGCATATGGCTGTACATAGCCCTCATTGGTAGCTGTGTAATCATATTTGATGATGTACTTTGTGAAATCAGTGTCATCAACATCCTTATCGCTTACAGCATTCCAGTTCTCAAGGAATGTCATCGCAAGTGACTGGACTGCATCACCCTCAAGACGTACTCCTGTGTCCTTCCAGCTCTTATATGGACGTGTAATGTTAAAATACTCATCTGCAATGTTAAAGCCGCCTGTAAATGCCACCTTTCCGTCAATGATTGTCATCTTTCGGTGGTCTCTGTTATTAAGGAATACATTGAGTCCGGGAGTTGCAGGGTTAAATACCTTACAGTCGATTCCCTCATCCGATAACATCTTTGCAAAGTCGATGTTGACAAATCCGACAGAACCGAAATCATCATAGAAAACCCTGACCTCTACTCCTGCCTTGACTCTGTCAACCAAAACCTCCTCAAGCATCTTCCAGGCTTCGGAATTCTGAATTGCAAAGTACTCCATAAAGACATACTTTTCTGCCTTACTGATTTCATTAATCATGGCCTTATATCCGGTCATGGCATCGTCAAAGTATTTAACGTCGGTATTCTGATAAAGCGGATAAAATGCATTTCTTTTGATATACTCAGAGATTGCTCCGGCATTTGGATTCTTTTCCTTAAGCTCAGCAATCTTCTCACTGTTATCAGGAAGAAGCGGGAATAGCTTATTGTCTACATCGGCATACCTTGCCTTCATTTTTCTTGTTCCGCCATTAAGACCGATAAGAAGATAAAGGCTTACTCCGAGAATCGGGAAAAGGAGGATAAGGAATATCCACGGCATCTTAAGTGATGTTGCCTTGTCTGATGCACAAAGTCCGAGTACAATTGCAAGTCCGAGAAGTCCCATTGCTATGCTGACGATTCCATAATACTCATTGAGCTTAGTCATCATTACAACAAGAAAGGCTACCTCTAGCAGTATGCAGATTGCACAGAAGCTTACTCTTTTAATGCCGTTTCTAGTCTTTACTTTCTGTCCTATAGTTTTCTGTTTTTCCTTCATCTCTGTCCCCTCACATTTTTTACATGACAAGTGTCATTCATTTTCAATTACATAACCCTCGTCAATGTCTTCTTTTACGATTTTAAAAACCTTCGCCATAAGCGGTATGTAGGTAGCAATGAACACTGCAATCGATGTTCCGATAACCCACTTTTTATGCTGCTTAGGCACCTGGGTTCCTATGATTACTCCCATTGCCAGCAGGCAGAATTTCACAAGTGCAAAATCCTTCCATGTGCTTTCCTTTGCGTATTTGTTACCAAGTTCTAATAACTTATTCATAAAACCCTCCTTATGAATACAACCGGAACCACAATTGGTTAATAATATATTTTCTCACAAATTCGTTATTATCTCAATAAGAATATAAAACTTAATCCTGCTTCATAAAAAGTACAGAAGGTTTATTAACCTCCTGTAGTTTGTTTTCACTCTATTAATCCATAGTCCCTGTACATGTCGAGCATCATGCGGTAAAGCATCTTGTTGCCGAAGTACTGCCTGTATGTAGCCGATTTTTCCTTACCCTCGGCCTTAAGCCTTGCCATGGCCTCTGCCTCATAATCAGCACGTGCCTGCAAATCCTTAAGCATCTTTTCAAAAGCGTCTATTCTTTCCATATTTCCCCTTATATTTACCAAGAGTCCTGCAGGCTTCCCCACAAGACTCCATCGATTTTTACAGGTTATTGTTTTTGTTATGAAACAAGATTCTTACCATACTCATAAAGTGTATCACTCGGCAAGTCAATCTCATCATTCCAGAAAACGCACGTACGGCTTTCATCAATTTTTACCTGATTAAACAGGCCATGTATTAATTCCAAACCTCGATAGCTTTCAATTTGTTCCATATCTTCTTTCACATCATACAGAACTGTTTTTCCATCATCAAATGAGATTTTTAATATAAAATCATCCATTGGGGTAACATTCTTAATTCTTGGAATCATATTAATCACCTTCTTTACAGTGGTGGAAGTTTTTCCAGTTTTTGTGTATTCCACATTTCAATAAGCTTATCTTTGTTTTTATTAAGCCACTCCTTCACGAGTTGTTGGGCCTTTATTGGCAGATCTCCTTCTGTCATTTCGCTTGTATTAATATCGAATATTCCAATATGTTCACCATATAACGCATGAATATGGCTTGGGTCATGTTC
>JAUNDA010000129.1 GCA_030526295.1 Eubacteriales bacterium | reverse complement strand
TTGGTGCCTACTACGGCTGCCTTCTTCTTCGCCCAAGCCGTGAGCTCATGTTTGATAATCCCGAGAACCCATCAATCATCGAGGATTTCATAGCAGCAATCGGTGCAGAGCCTGTTAAATATGCGATGCGTAACGAATGCTGCGGCGGTTATACAACACTTGAGAACGAGGCATATGCAAAAAAGCAGGCACAGAAGATTATCGACAATGCCAAGAATAACGGCATTGAGATGATTATTACCGCATGTCCTCTTTGCATGTATAACCTCACACATAACACCGATGGTTCGGTTAAGGCTAAATACTTTACAGAGCTTCTTTACGAGGCACTGGGTCTGGAGGAGAAAAATGGCTGATAAATATTTAATGGATACCATCGCCTCCATTTCAGGCGTTAACCCGCGTAAGTGCATGAAGTGCGGCAAGTGCTCAGGCTCCTGCCCCGCTTATGACGAGATGGAATACCATCCGCACCAGTTTGTATCGATGGTTGAAAACGGACGTATCGACGAACTTATGAATTCAAAGGGTATTTACATGTGCCTAAGCTGCTTTGCATGTGTGGAAAGATGCCCGAGAAACGTTGAGCCGGCAAAGCTCATTGAGGCAGTAAGGCTTGCAGTTATTAGACAGCAGGGACAAAACCACCTCGCTCCGGAGCAGATTCCTGGAATGTTAAACGAGGACCTTCCGCAGCAGGCCATTACAAGTGCCTTCAGGAAATATAAGAGATAAGGAGAAAATCAATGCAGAAAATCGGCGTATTTGTCTGCTGGTGCGGCAGTAACATCGCGGCAACAGTAGACGTGGAGGCAGTTTCTGAGGCTCTTTCAAAGGAGCCCGGCGTTGTATTCTCCACGAATTACCAGTATATGTGTTCTCAGACAGGCCAGGACCTGATTGCTGAGAAGATTCATGAGCTTGGTCTCACGGGTGTTGTTGTATGCTCATGCTCACCGCGTATGCACGAGAACACCTTCCGTAAGACATGTGAAAAGGCAGGACTCAACCCATACATGGTTGAGATTGCAAACATAAGGGAACAGTGCTCATGGATTCACAAGGATAAGGTATCGGCTACTGAAAAGGCCGTTATCCTCGGAAGGGCAGCCATTGCAAAGGTACAGCTCAATGCTCCGCTTGTAGCGGGAAAGAGCCCGGTTACAAAGCGTGCCCTCGTTATCGGCGGAGGCATTGCCGGTATCCAGACGGCGCTTGACATAGCAGACGCAGGCTTTGAGGTTGACATCGTTGAGAAGCAGCCGACAATCGGTGGCAAGATGACACAGATTGACAAGACCTTCCCGACACTCGACTGTGCCGCATGTATCCTCACACCTAAGATGGTTGACTGTGCACAGAATGAGAAAATCAATATCTTTGCATACTCAGAGGTTGAGGCTGTTAAGGGCTTTGTAGGAAACTTCAAGGTTACAATCAGAAAGAAGGCTCGCTTTGTAGATACGACAAAGTGTACAGGCTGCGGACTGTGTACGGAGAAGTGTCCGCAGAAAAATGTGCCAAACGAGTTTAACCTCGGCCTTGATTCACGCCGTGCAATCT
>JAUNDA010000075.1 GCA_030526295.1 Eubacteriales bacterium | reverse complement strand
GCCACTTTCACCACTGTTGCCATTGTCGCCATTGATGCCACTGTTGACTTTGTTGCCACTTCTCTTTATGAACATGAATCCGATGGCATCAGTATTCTCTATCTCACATGCTTCCTTTATGAGTTTTTTTGATTCTTCATCATCAAACTCATCCCCTATTATAACATGGTCTATGCCTCCCATGTGTACTATCGGATATACAATGCCGTTAATCACCGTCTCACCAAAGCCCTTTGGCCACGGCATCTCGCCCCTTGTAAGGTATGAATCGCCGTCACTTCCAGCCGTTACATCAACATAAACCACTCCCCTGTGGCCGCTTGCGCTTACTGCGACCCTTTTTGGGAGGATGTCGGGCTTATTGTTAAACTTCTCCTTAATGCACTTAAGGGCAGCGGTACACATCGTTGCATTGCCGCAAAACTCACCGCCTGCCATCCTTAGCTTTCCCTCAGGCTTTCCGTTTTTGCCGCATACCTTGACAAAGCCGACCTGCTCAGCCTCCGGCTCAAGCTCCATTAGCTTTGCCGCAACAAAACTTTGAGACGACACTTTAACTGCCGTCTCAACTAAAATCGTTATATTTCCCTTTGGATCTAATATATTATATTTAATCATTAGTACTGTCCGTTCTGATAGTTTTTGAGGAACTGCTTTGTTCTTTCCATCTGAGGATTGTCGAATACCTCCTCCGGAGTTCCCTCCTCAACTATATATCCCTCATCCATGAAAATGACCCTGTCTGAGACTGCCTTTGCAAACGGCATCTCATGTGTAACGATTACCATGGTCATGTCCTCCTCTGCAAGCTGCTTTATAACCTTAAGCACCTCTCCGGTAAGCTCCGGGTCAAGTGCCGAGGTCGGCTCGTCAAAGAAAAGAATCTCAGGCTTCATCGCAAGTGCCCTTGCAATGGCAACCCTCTGCTGCTGTCCTCCTGAAAGCTGGCACGGATAGAAATCAGCCCTTTCCCCGAGTCCCATCTTCTCAAGGATCTTTGTAACGGATTCCTTAATCTCATCCTTGTCCCTTCCCTGGATGATTGCAGGAGCCTCCGCACAGTTTTTAAATACAGAATAATGCGGGAAAAGGTTAAACTGCTGGAACACGAGTCCAAAATAACCCCTTGCCCTCTTCATTGTTTCCTTGTCGCCGTAGGTTACCTTTCCGTTTGCGTCCGTATCAGCGATAACCTCGTCCATATATTTGACTGTTCCGCCGTTAATCTTCTCAAGGAAAGTGGCACAGCGAAGAAGTGTTGACTTTCCAGATCCCGACGGACCGATGATGCTCACAACCTCACCCTTATCAACCTTAAGAGAGATATCCTTTAAAATCTCATTCTCACCGAAGGATTTCTTAATATTGTTCATTTCAAGTACCATTTCAAAATCCCCCTTACTTATAATAGTCAAATGCCTTTTCGATTCTCTCCATGCCGTATGCAACAACATAGTTGGCTATGAAGTAGAATACGCCCGCAATGAGAAACGGCGTGAAGCTTGTCTGCGAGGCAGAGATTTGCTTTGCGATTGAGAATACCTCCTGGTATGCGAGTGTGAATGCAAGCGAGGTATCCTTAACGAGTGTGATAACCTCGTTTGTTACAGACGGAAGAATCCTCTTTACAACCTGCGGAAGGATGATACGCATGAAGGTCTGTGACTTTGTATATCCAAGAACCTGAGCCGCCTCGTACTGGCCAACTGGCATTGACTCGATACCGCCACGGTAAATCTCTGCAAAGTATGCAGCATAGTTAAGAACAAAGCCGATGATGATGGCCGGGAATCTCCAGTCCCTTATCTGCATTTTGAAAAGATAGTAGGGTCCGAAGTACCACGCAAGAAGCTGAAGCATAAGCGGTGTACCGCGCATGATTGAGATGTAAACCTTAATCACGCCAGAAACAAGCTTACTCTTAGACTGCCTGAGCAGGGCTACTATCATTCCGAGGGGAAGCGAGCCCACGAGTGTGAGCACAAAGATGAGGCATGTCCTCAGCATTCCCTCTCCCATTGTTGTTAACATTGTTGCCAGTGTCATAAAAATCTCCGTTAATCCGCAAAAGCTCGAACCGGTTTTTACCCGGTCCGAGTATTACACAACCATTACTTAATTAGTTTTTGAAAGAAGCATTACTTTCCAAGTACAAGGTAATCCTTGATATCCGGATACTTCTCAGCGATCTCATAGAACTTTCCGTTCTTTACGAGCTCGTCGAGACCTGCATTAACCTCATCACAGAGAGCCTGGTCGCCCTTTCTGAATCCGATTGCATAAGTTTCCTTTCCAAGCTCCTCGTCAATGTACTTATATCCTGAAGCATTTGACATAAGGAAGTTTCCTGATGTGATGTCGATTGCGATTGCATCGATTCCGCCTGCCTGAAGGTCATTGAAGGCGATTGTATATGTCTCATAAACCTTGAGCTCTGCAAATGAAGCCTTAAGGTCTGCAAGGTCCTCTGACTCAAGAAGGTCAAGTGCTGATGTTGCCATCTGAACACCTACATTCTTTCCTGCGAGGTCTGCAACTGCCTTGATGTCTGAATTCTCAGGAACGAGAATCATCTGTGAGTTGTTTGAATAAACCTTTGAGAAGAGGTATGCGTCCTCACGGCCCTCTACTGTAAGTCCTGACCAGATGCAGTCACATGAGCCTGAGTTAAGCTCAGCATCCTTGGCATCCCAGTTAAACGGAACTGCTTCGTACTTCCAGCCCTTAAGCTCGCAAAGAGCCTGAGCGATTTCTACGTCGAAGCCACCTACTGAACCATCGTCAGCCCTGTATGAATATGGCGGATAGTCAAGGTCGAAGCCCTGTTTGAATACCTTCTGCTCTGCCTGCTTTGGTGCCTGCTGACATGCTGCAAGTGAAAATACACAGATTGCTGCAAGTAAAACCGCTAATACTTTTTTCATGATCTTTATCTCCCTGTTATGATTATCTTTAAATTAACCGCGAATACGAAACTGTACGCCCCGCGCTTCGCTCTGTTGTGATGTCATATTAGCATGCTAAAGTGTTGAAGTCAACCGCTTTTTAAATTTTTGTCTATTTGTGACAATAAAAGAGTCCCTTCTGTGGGACTCTTTAAAGATAATCACCAACAGGCTTATTTTCAGTTTGTATGATGTGAATTGCTCACAAATCTCCTGCATGCCTTAAGGATTGGCATCATTACGATTGAGAAAATCACGATCTCAACGATGCATGAGATGCATCTTGGGCCTATTGCCGCAAATGCATATGACTTGTAGCCCCAGATTGAAGCGTCAAGAAGCATTCCCAGTGTATTGAGGATAAGGATAAGCACCTTTGCGATTGCAATGATAACCGCAATCTCAGTCTTTGTGTTATGGTACTTTTTCTTCTTTGCAAGAAGTCCGACTACAAAGCCTCCTACCATGTACGGAATCATCCAGATGATTGTGGTGTACATGAGGCCGTACGGGCCGAGCGCCTGTGAAATGAAGGTTCCGACTGTTCCAACAAGGAATCCTGAAAGAGGTCCGAACAGAAGGCCTGCCAGGATAACCGGGAAGCTCTGAAGTGTTATCTTCATTATCTTAAGGTCGATTGTGGACACGAGTCCGAGTACTGCACAAAGTGCTGCTAAAAGTGCGTTAAATGCCAGCTGTCTTGTTGTAATCTTCATGTTGTTTCTCCGTTTAACTTCTGTGCTGCTTCTGCTACGTGTGACATGAGGACGCTTGTTGTAACCTGTCCTATGCCGCCCGGTACCGGTGTCAATGCCCCGACGATTGCAAGTGCTTCCTCGTCGTTTACATCACCTGTCATCTTCTGTTTTTCCTCGTTCCAGCTTACCCCGACGTCAATGACCGTCTGTCCCTCGCTTAAATATTCCTTGCCGATAAGCTCTGGTCTTCCGCAGCATGCAACGACAATGTCAGCCTTTTTGCAAAGTGCCTTTACGTCAGCTGTCTTGGTGTGGCAGATGACTGGTGTTGCATCCATCTGTAAAAGCATCATTGCGATCGGGCGTCCAATTACAAGGCTTCGTCCGATGATACATACAAGCTTTCCTGCCACATCGATGTTGTAATAATCGATTACCCTCATGGCAGCCGCAGCCGTACATGGAGGGAAGCCGTGTCCCATGTCTGCAAACACTCCCGCAAGCGAGCCGTCGGTACATCCGTCGACATCCTTCCTATAATCAAGAAGTGCCCTTGCCTTATTAAAGGAAATTCTCTTTGGAAGAGGTCTCATCATGATGACGCCGTGAACTGCAGGGTCGTCTGAAACCCTTTTTACTTCTCTCAGGTAGTCCTCCTCGCTTATGTCCTCGGGGAGCATCAGTACGTTTACGTTAACGCCTGTCTTTTCTGATTTCTTGTGAATTCCCCTTAGATATGCGTCATCACTTTCACGCTCACCGAGCCTGATTATTGTAAGTGAAGGCAGAATGCCCCTTTCCTTAAGTCTTTCTACTGTCTCTTTTGTTTTCTCGTCTAATGCCTGACCTACAGGAAGTCCTTTTAAAATCTCTGCCATATGCTTTCAAATATCCCGTCGCTTATTTCCTTGTATTTTGCCATTTCTGTTTCGATGTGCCTGTCAACCTCATCGCCATACTCGCGCTTTTTCATAAGTGCCGTGTTTACCTTAACATTGACGGCTGCTCCCATCATGGCGCCCCTTGCAAACGCGGCACCTGTGGCAGCGTCGCTAATGAGGAGCTTTGAGCCCTTTTCGCCAAATTCCTTAAGGATGTCAATGACCTCGCAGCAGATGTCGAATATCTCAAGCGGGCCCTGCATTGCAACGACAAGGCACTCCTCAAGTGTTTCGTCACGTCCATCTGCATCCTTTGGAATCGCATATGCCTCTGAAAGAGGCTTGAAGTTGTCGGCATCCTCATCGACAAGCTCAAGAAGCCTCACGCGAAGCTCCTCGCTTCTGGCCATAAGCTTCCTTAAGTCTGCCTCGACATCGGCATACTTTTTCTTACCGACAGTGAGTTCACCGACCATGTTTCCAAGGGAAATGGCAAGAGCGCCGACAAGTCCCGACACTCCGCCGCCTCCTGGAACCGGATCCTTCGATGCGGCCAGCTCCGTAAATTCTGTTACGCTTTTCTTTACTAATTTCATCAGAATAATCCTGTAATAACTCCGTTTTCATCAACATCAATCTTCTCAGCTGACGGAACCTTAGGAAGTCCCGGCATTGTCATGATGTCGCCTGTAAGTGCAACGATAAAGCCTGCGCCTGCAGATACCTTGAGGTTCCTTACAGTAACTGTAAAGCCCTTTGGTGCCCCGAGAAGAGCAGGGTTATCCGAGAATGAATACTGTGTCTTTGCCATACAGATTGGAAGCTTGTCAAAGCCAAGCTCTGTAAGCTTCTTAGCCTGCTTCTTTGCGCCATCTGTAAGTACTACGCCGTCTGCATGGTAAATCTTTGTGCAGATGTCGTTAAGCTTCTCCTCGATTGTGCTCTCAAGGTCATAGCTAAATGTAAAGTCATTAGGCTCCTCGCAAAGTCTTACTACCTCCTCGGCAAGCTTCATTCCGCCTTCGCCGCCCTTTGCCCATACCTCTGAAAGGGCAACATTTACACCAAGCTCCTTACACTTTGCCTCAACGAGGTCAAGCTCGGCCTTTGTATCTGTCGGGAATGCGTTGATTGCAACAACTACAGGAAGCTTATATACATTCTTAATGTTTGAAACGTGCTGGAGAAGGTTTGGAAGTCCATTCTCGAGAGCCTCAACGTTTTCATTATTAAGGTCAGCCTTAGCCACTCCGCCGTGGAACTTAAGTGCCCTTACCGTTGCAACGAGTACAACTGCCGACGGCCTAAGTCCTGCGAGACGGCACTTGATGTCAAGGAACTTCTCAGCTCCGAGATCTGCCGCAAAGCCTGCCTCAGTGATTGCATAGTCACCGTAGTTAAGCGCCATTCTTGTAGCTGTTACAGAGTTACAGCCGTGTGCAATGTTTGCAAACGGACCGCCGTGAACGAATGCCGGTGTGTGCTCGAGTGTCTGTACGAGGTTTGGCTTAAGTGCATCCTTAAGGAGTGCTGTCATTGCACCCTCTGCCTTAAGGTCGTGTGCCGTTACAGGCTCGCCTGCATATGTGTAGCCAACGATGATGCTTCCAAGTCTCTTCTTAAGGTCCGGGATGTCTGATGCAAGGCAAAGAACCGCCATAATCTCAGATGCAACCGTAATCTCAAAGCCGTCCTCCCTCGGTACTCCGTTTGGCTTTCCGCCAAGGCCCGAGATGATGTGGCGAAGCTGTCTGTCGTTCATGTCGACAGCCCTCTTCCAGGTAATCTGCTTAACGTCGATTCCGAGTGCATTGCCCTGCTGGATGTGGTTATCGAGCATTGCTGCAAGGAGGTTATTGGCAGCACCGATTGCATGGAAGTCACCTGTAAAGTGAAGGTTAATGTCCTCCATCGGGATAACCTGTGCATATCCGCCACCTGCTGCACCGCCCTTTACGCCAAATACAGGTCCGAGAGACGGCTCACGAAGTGCAAGAACTGCATTCTTTCCAATCTTTCTCATTCCATCGGCAAGACCTACGGAGGTTGTTGTCTTTCCCTCGCCTGCAGGTGTCGGTGTGATTGCTGTTACAAGCACAAGCTTTCCAGGAGTCTTGTCGTTTCTCTTTAAAACGTTGTAGTCAACCTTTGCCTTGTACTTTCCGTAGAGTTCAAGGTCCTCCTCGTCGATTCCGCAAAGCTTTGCAACCTCGGTAATCTTAAGAGGCTTTGTTTCCTGGGCAATTTCAATGTCTGTCTTATACATGGATCTTAATCTCCCTTCCTGTTTTGTGATATGAAAAATATCTTACTCCCGCAGCGTCAAGCATTCTCTTTGATGCCTTTGTACTCGGTGAATCAGCATATTTGTCATCTGCATAGATGATTGTCTTTATTCCCGACTGGATGAGTGCCTTTGCACACTCATTGCACGGGAAAAGGGTTACATAAATTTTTGCACCCTCCAGTGAGCCACCACGATAGTTGAGGATGGCATTCATCTCGGAATGGGTTACATAAAAATACTTTGCGTTGTACGGATCGTCTGAAGCATGCTCAGAGGACCATGGGAACTCATCATCCGAGCATCCCCTCGGAAATCCGTTATATCCCATTGAAAGAATCTTGTTGTCGTCGCTTACTATGCAGCAGCCGACCTGGGTATTCGGGTCCTTTGACCTCTTTGCAGTCATGAACGCAACGCCCATGAAATACTCGTCCCAGCTAATGTAGTCGCTTCTCTTATCTGACATATATTCCCCTTTCAAGATTTTTGATTACTCCGCGGATCACAATGAGCGCAATCACAGTTGCCGTAATGTCGGCAACAGGCTGTGCCAGTATGAGTCCGTAAATACCGATTAATGGAGGCAGTATCATAACAAACGGAATGATTAGAAGACCCTTAAGCGATGAAAGTATCGTTGCCTTTACACCATAGCCTGCCGACTGAGTCAGCATGTTAGTGCTTCCGATGATTGCAAAAAGCGGAAGTGTTGCTGCCTGGGCACGAAGGAACATCGCGCCTATTCTTATAACCTCGGCATCATCCCTTCTAAATGCCGTGATGATCGGTCCCGCGAAAATAAGCGATATTACGCAAAAGCCGATTGTTACCATAAACGAAGCCTTTACAAGGAACCTGTAGGCCTCTATTACCCTGCCCGACTGCTTTGCACCAATATTCTGTGCACAGACCGGCTGGAAGCCCTGTCCTATTCCGATAACGACTGAAATGATAAGTCCGAGGAACTTGTTTACTATCGATGAAGCCGCTATGCATGCATCCCCGAACGGTCCCGCCGCACGGTTGAAGCAGATGGTTGTGATACTCATGATGCTCTGGCGCGCAAGTGACGGAAGTCCTATGATAAGAATCCTCTTATACATGTTTAACGTTGGCTTAAAGTTACTTATCCTTATCTTAATGGATGACGGCCTTGTGTTGCACATATATACCATTATGATAAATGATACCATCTGGCTTACTGTTGTGGCAACTGCCGCACCAGCTGTTCCAAGCTTAAAACCAAAGATAAAGAGCGGGTCGAGTACCATGTTTAGTATTCCGCCAGTCATCATACCCGCTGCTCCAAGTGTCGAATTACCCTGGAAACGGAGAATGTTATTAAGGCCAAACGAGCTCATGATAAACGGAAAGCCTATGCAGATATATGTTGCATAGTCCTTGGCGTACGGGGCAATCGTATCTGTTGAGCCAAGCCAGTAAACGAGCTTATCGAGGAATGCATACGAAAAAACCGCAAGCACAACTCCCACGAAAAATTCCGTAAAGAATGCGACTGCCACATATTTTTCCGCGAGCTCCCTCTTTCCCGCACCGAGTGCCCTTGACATGTTGTTGCCTGCACCCTGTCCTATCATGAAGGCAAAGGCCTGAACCATTGCCATAAGTGAAAAGATGATTCCTACTGCACCTGATGCCTGCGTACCAAGCTGGGACACGAAATATGTGTCCGCCATGTTGTAAATGCTTGTTATTAGCATCGAGGCTACAGATGGTATTGCAAGTGCCGTTATGAGCTTATCTACGGGCTCCGTTAATAATTGTTTAGTTCTTTCTTCCTGTGTCAGAGCCTTTTTCAAAATACACCTACCACTACGAAATCAGATCCAACCGAAAGGGCCATCTTGCCATCAGGAAGCTCCCACTCAAGGTAGCCCTCCTCAAGCACAGTACCCTCTCCGTATCTCTCGGAAATGATTTCCCTTGCCTGTTCAAAGTCCCTCTGCATGTCATAATACATGTAGTGGGCGATAAAATAAACCTTGTCATTTTCGTCAAGGTAATAAACTGTCTTTGTATCCCTTGTGGAATCAGCAAAATCAAGAAGTCTCTTATGGGTGTAATACATTCTCGACTCAACCTCGGAATAATCCTTACCCATCTCCTTAATGACCTCTTCCCTTGTCTGTCCTGTCCTCATGTCAAGGATTCTGTTTGATGTCTTCTTGCAGCCACAAAGCATGCAAAGAGCCAAAACCACAAGTACAAATAAAATTGTTCTAATCTGTTTTTTCATAATAATCAGTCCACCCTCCGCTAATTAGGCTATAATGCCGCAGATAATTACCGTGATAATTCCCGCCGTAACGATTGAAAGGCTGCTCATTGCGCCCTCAACGTCTCCTATCTCACATGCCTTGCTTGTACCGATTGCATGAGACGCTGTTCCAAGTGCAGTTCCTACAGCAACGGGCTCAGTAACCTTAATGAGCCTTAAAAAGCCCTTAGCCAGCATGTTTCCCGTAATTCCCGTAAGTATAATCACGGCTACTGCAATTGCTGCATTTCCACCTAGCTCTGCCGCAAGGTCCATTCCTATTGCGCTAGTTACGGATTTTGGAAGCACTGTAACCCACTCAGCATGGCTTAAGCCAAAGAGCATTGAAAGAAGTGTTACGGAGCCGATTGAAGCGATAACTCCCGAGAAGATTCCCAAAAGTACCGCAACGGCATTTTTCTTAAGCACCTCAAACTGCTCATAGAGCGGTATTGCAAGACATATGGTTGTCGGTGTGAGCATCATGCTTATTAGCTTTGAGCCCTCCTTATAAACCTTGTAGTCTGTCTTTGTTACAAGCAGAAAGGCTATTATCACGATTACCGCAATGAGTATCGGGTTGCATATTTCCGTATTTGCCTTTTTCCTTATGTACTTTCCAAGTGAAAACGCAAGAAGCGTAAGCACCGTTCCAAAATATACCGAGGAATTAATCATCTCACTCATGACTTCTTCCTCCTTATTACCGCCTGTGTCACAATTCCGGTAACGCCCATTGTAAAGAGCGTGCATACGAGGATT
>JAUNDA010000007.1:50196-52370 GCA_030526295.1 Eubacteriales bacterium | reverse complement strand
CTGAAAGATTAGGACGAACCTTTCCATTTTCCCATCTGTTTATTGTTGATACAGATACATTCAATATGTTCGCAAATTCTTCCTGTGATAAAAAAGCCTTTTGTCGTGTCTTTTTTAATGTTTCACTTAATTGCATATTGCTGTAATCCTCCTTGAATTATACAAGCATTATCCTATCATAAACCTAGCATTTTTTCAATTAAAATCATTGATAGTCTGCATCCTCTTCCTTGCCTGTTCCCTCTGTTCATCCGTCAATTTCCTAGGCTTACGATAACTAACGAATGATTTAGGCATTTCATAGGTCTTGTCATACTCTGTTGCCTTAATGCACTTATACACCTCTGGGAACTCGATAACTAACGCATCAATTTTTCTCATAATGGCTTTATCTCTGGTGTATAAGGTGGCTGTTTCTTCTCCAGCATTAAAATTGATTATGGTCTCTTGCTCTAATCGGCTGAATTGCATCTGCTCTTGCTCCTTTCGTTGTTGTGGTAGCACCTAGGAAGGAAGGGAAGGAAAGGGGCATATATACTTAAAGACTGATACTGATGTGGATGGGATAGGATGGGATAGATGGACTATCTCTCTTAGGGGTAATCTCTTTAGGGTATCTCTCTTTTATTCTTTTTCTTTGCTTCTTTCTTTTTCTGTTTTTCTCTCTAGGGTGCTTTCTCTAGGGGTCTTTCTCGCAAAATAAAAGGACATATACAACATTGCTCCATGCTCTGCTGTTCTAATGCCCTTTTAAGTCTGTTTCGCTCGTTAGTTATCGTATGAAACGAAACTGAAATATGTTATTTGAATAAATCCTTGCCTATGCAATTACAATAATTATTTTCACAATAACTATCGTATGAAATTATATAGCTTTCTTTTCCTCAAACAATGCCACCTCTGGAACAAGAATATCACTTCTCTGTCCTTTGTTGTGGTAGCTACAAGACAAGTCGATTTTGCCAATGAAATTAAAATAAATATCAATCTCCTGTGTTCTTGGCTTGCCCTTTTCCTTGATTGGCTGGTGTACTTCCACTCGGTCTATAAACTCATGTACCATCTGTGTTGTAAGCTCTGTGAAGTCTGTATATTTCTTCACAATAGCAAGGAATTTATCGGTGCGTACACCCTCATAATCGCTTGAATTAAGGCGATATTCAATGCCAGCTATTTCTTTATCAAGGTCGCTCTGTTCCTTGTCATATCCAGCCATCAGCTTGTCATATTGCCTATCAGATATTTTACCTAAAGTGTTCTGCTCATAAAGTCGCTTTATCAGTAAATCAAGCTCGCTCATTCTGTGCTTGCAAGCTGTTAATCGCTTTTTATCATTCTTGATTTCCTGTTCTCTGTCGGTATCTCTGCCAGCATCAATCTGTGCAATAAACTCTTCCTCGTTATCTAATGCAAAGTCGCTAACCATCTGTATTGCCATAAGTATAAGTTTTTCAAGGGTGGATGCTTTAACATAATGTGCTGTGCATTTATCATCATATCTGCTACCAGCTTTTGAACACTTAAAATAATTATCAGCATCATAGGTTTTGCCGTCTGGTCTGTGCTGTGAATGTTCTGAATGGAAAGATAATTTGTTGCCACAATCAGCACAATATACAAAGCCACTCAACTTGTGAGAATATGTACCATTTGCCAGCTTTCTATGTCTGCCCTTTTTCTTCTTGATTTCGTTGGCAAGTTTCCATGTTTCCTCGTCAATGATAGCTTCGTGAGTATTAGGAAAAATCATCAATTCATCCTCGGATGCTTTTCTTCGTTTCTTGGTCTTGAAGTTCTCCAAAACAGTTTTTCCCAAAACAGTACAGCCTGTGTATTCTCTCTTGGTTATGATGTAACCGACAGCCGTACTCGTCCATAAATATGGATCGTGGTACGAATGGCATCTTGCATCCGTTGGATGATGGATTTCATTGAATGCTGATGGAATTAAAACTTTGTCTGCTGTCAAAATATCAGCTATCTCATTGACACCTTTTCCCTCGATAGTTAGCTTGAAAATTCGCTTTACAACCTTTTCAGCTTCCCTATCTACATGAAGTGTCTGCTTATCTCCCTCAACTCGATAATAGCCGTATGGAACAGCACCACTACAACGCAAGCCGTTCTGCATCCTGTTCTTGAATATAGCTGTTATCTTGGCACTTGTGTCCTTT
>JAUNDA010000007.1:31856-50186 GCA_030526295.1 Eubacteriales bacterium | reverse complement strand
CCACTCATTCATAAGATTGATAAAAGGCAAGTAGTCAAATTCATTGGTTTTCTGCTTGGCACTATCATATTGATTGTTTACAGAAATGAACCTGACTTTCATATCTGGGAATACAATTTCTCGGTAAAAATCAACCATAATGTGGTCTCTACCGAAACGGCTCAAATCCTTTACAATAATTGTACCTATCAAGCCAGCTTTCACATCTTCAAGCATCTGCTTTACGGCTGGTCTATTGAAGTTTACTCCACTAAAACCATCATCCGTATAATGCTTGATATTATGCAATCCCATTTCCTTTGCGTGCTGTTCCAAAAACATCTTCTGATTGACGATACTATTACTCTCGCCATCAATATCATCATCCTTTGATAATCTCTCATAAAGTGCTGTGAATTTTTCTAGTTCCATTTCATAATTCCTCGCTTTCGGATATAATTAAAGGACAAGGTAAAACACACTACTTGCGTAGTATCCTTTACTCTGTCCTCTAAAGACTAACCCCTTATGATCGGTAATAACGTATGCATTAATGAAAACACGAGAATAGGTGCAAAGCTCCTCGTTGACATCGGACCTGACTCCCTAATCGGCGATGAGGTATCAATCCATGATTTCGACGGCCATCCCGTTGACGGAGTGGATGAGCCAAAGCCTGTCATAATAGGACAGCATGTCTGGATAGGTGAAAGGGTGACAATCCTAAAGGGTGTCACGGTAGGCTGTAACGTCATTATCGGTGCGGGAAGCGTTGTTACGGATGACCTCCCCGATAACGGCATATATGCCGGAAACCCGGCAAGGCTTATAAAGAAATTTAATTACTGGGAGTTTTAAATACTGTACTTTATGAAAACACCTTCGGGTAGCTAGTCCCGAAGGTGTTTGTGTTTGCATTATTATATTATTTTTACTTAGTAATCACCTGGAAACCTGTATGCGCGACAATTCCTGCATTTTGCTTGAGCATATACTATACTTGCATTAAGTGTTCCGCATTTCGGACAAACCCAATCATACTTTCCTCCGCCTGCAATGTCCTCAAGATCCTCATCAGGAAGCTGCTCTTCCGTTTTGATGTCTTTATTCTCGTCCATAATAGTTCCTTTCCCAAAACTATTTGGCTTTATGCCATAAAAGTTTTTTTATTGATTAATAATTACATTTATTCTTAACAATCACTTGGAAACCTGTACCCGGCACAATTCCAGCATCTGGCTTGAGCATAGACTCTACATTCATTAAGTGTTCCGCAATGCGGACAAATCCAATCGTGCTTTGCTCCGCCTGCAATGTCCTCAAGGTCCTCATCAAGAAGCTGCTCTTCAGTTTTGATGTCTTTATTCTCGTCCATAATAGCTCCTTTCCCAAAACAAATTGGCTTTATGCCAAAAAAGTATGTTATACTGATAACGATTATATTACGGCTTATGGAAAAAGTAAATAGAAGCCCCCGGGATTACCAGAACCCGGATTATACAGGAGATTTAGCTAACAATGAAGAGACTTGGAATTTTTGTGTTTTATGACAGGGACAGAATAGTTGACGATTATGTCGTATACCTTCTTGAGAAGATGCAGGACTGCTGGAATGACCTTGTCATTGTTTCAAATGGTTTTCTTCCCGAACAGGAGGCGGGTAAGCTTCTTAAGTTTACAAATCATCTCATAATGAGGGCAAATACCGGCCTCGACGGCGGTGCAATGCAGGACTTTTTCCTCCACCAGGATGTTGTGACCCTTGATGATTATGATGAAATCTTTTGGTTTAATGATACCTGCTATGGCCCGTTCTACCCGATGAAGGATGTCTTCGAGAAAATGGAGGCAATGGAAAACATAGACTACTGGGGTCTCATTGACCAGTTCGATACAGAGGTTATGGAAGGAATTAATCCCGGACCAGAGGAATGGTTCCAGACCTTTTTCGTTGCAGTAAGGCACAGGATGTTCATGGATGAGCACTTCATGGAGTTTTGGCGTAACCTTCAGGTCGACAGCACATATGAGAGTGTCGTGGGGAATTATGAGATTCCGTTTGTAAAGTATTTTGAGAAATTCGGTTACCGCCATACCGTATACTGCAATTACAGGAAATGGATTAAGGAACATGAAAACGGCATGAACTATACCGTTTTTTACCCGTATGAGCTTTTGACTCAGTATGATTTTCCGCTTCTTAAAAGAAAATGCTTTACGCATACGCTTGAGATGCACCTCTCAAAAAACGACGGAAACCATATCCTCATGTGCCTCGATTACATAAAGGATTTCACGGACTATCCCGTTGAATATATTTATAAGAATATCAAGCGTCTTTACAGGCAGTCTAAGCTTGACCACATGCTCGGCTTTGAATACATCATAGACCCGCATGTAAAGAAGCCGCATACCGCCTCATTTAGGATTTATGCCTATATCGGAAGCCGCTACGAGGCCGCCTGCCTAGCGTCTCACTTAAAGGCAATGCACCTCAACTTAAGTAAAATAACGGTTATTACAACAGATGAAGACCAGAAAAAGGAGCTTGAACACCTTAACGGTTCGGAAATTATAACCGCCCCGAAAATGTCCTTTATGGAATTTTTTAGCCTCGTTTCCGATTTATCTGCTTCACGAACAGATGAGTTTTCGGGCATTATCTACCATAAGGACAGTGAGTCGGCTTTGGTTAATACTGACGGTGTAAGATACCGTAACACCTACTGGAACCTTATGCAGCAGGGTGCCCATATCGACGGTGTCCTGGATATCTTTAACACGCAACCATGGATGGGAATGCTTGCAGCCCCAAAGCACACGTATTCCCTCTACGGGCTAAAGGTAGTAAATCCAAACCTCACGAAAAGGGTTATTGAGTACTGCGAAAGGTTTGGAAGCATAAAGCCGCATAAGGACGACGAACTCGACTATTTTGAGAGATTCGACCCGTCCATGTGGATAAGGACCGACCTTTTAGGAAAAATCGGAAAGCGTCTTAAGGAAACAGAACCGGTAAAGCCCTATATTTTTGAATTATCGCTTTACTACATAGTCCAGAGCTTCGGATACTTTACAGGAACAGTCCTTCATGAAGCTTTTGCCAAGAGAGAAATTATTAATAACCGCTTCTTCCATAACGTGACCGTTCCACAGACAATACTCGACCTCGAGGATGAACGAATTAAAAATAATTACAAAAAGCGCTCGGATGCTTATTCTGGAAAATTTATCTGTCACGCAAAAGCTCAAAGGGATAAGGAAATCTCGGATGAAGCAAGGTTTTATGAAGACGTACCAGGGCCCGAGCAGGAGGTCATTGACTTCCTTATGGAAAGCGGAGTTAAGGTAATTCCGATTTTCCTAAAGCACCATGATACGCCCTACGTTTCGAGTGTTCTTGAGCACGTCGAAAAGGGAATACTACCTGTCGGTACCCCTCAGTATGACGAATGGGAAAATAGTGTTAAAAGAGAATTCTTCGATGACCTTTATACAGATGAGTACGCAAAAAAAATCCTGCATACCTTTTATGACAGTGTAATAAATGACGGTGTCAGAAGGCTAAAGGATGTTGAAGGTCCTTACTATAATGCAAAAAACGGTGAAAGAGTCACTCTTTACCAGCCTTCAGAATATGACAGGACCGTTTACTTCTTTGGTCCGTGCAGTATACTCGGTCTTTATGCCGAGGACAAGAATACAATCGAGTCGCAGCTTCAGAAAAAGCTTAATGAGCGCGGCGAAAGGACACGTGTTGTAAACTGCGGCATGCTGGCCTTTAACCGTGAAAAGGTTATAAGGCTTTGCAGTACAAAGCTTAAGAAGGGCGACATCGTTATACTCCATGACCCGACATGCAGGCTAAGGGGAAATACGAGTATTGATATGGTAAAGGCCATGGAGGAAAGAAATGTGCCGCTTAGCTGGTACTGGGATGCCATTGAGCATGTAAACCACCATGTATACAGCATCTATGCGGATGAGGTCCTTAAGGCAATCGACAGGATTGATTCCGAATGTAAAAGTAGTCAGGTGCAGCCTGCAGGAAACACAGGTTCAGAATATGTTGATGCAGCTAAGCTTCTTAAGACAATGCGTGTCTTCCGTACAAGATACTATGTCTCTCAGTATTTTGATGAAAAGTTTTTAAGCGGAAAGACTGGTGCCATTTACATGAACTGCAACCCGTTTACCTATGGCCACAGACACCTCATTGAATATGCAGCGTCACGTGTGGATAACCTTATTATTTTCGTTGTTGAGGAGGATGCAGCCCTGTTCTCATTTAAGCAGAGAATGGCGATGGTTAAGGAGGGAACAAAGGACCTCCCGAATGTACATGTAATACCAAGCGGCCTGTTTGTCGCCTCAAAGGAATCCTTCCCGACATATTTCACAAAGGTCATAGACGGGGACTGCGGGGATGAATGCGAAACGGACGTTACGATATTCTCCGATGCGATTGCACCTGATTTCAATATCACCGTAAGGTTTGCGGGCGAGGAGCCACTAGACCCAGTAACCCATAGATACAATGAGGCCTTAAGAAAGGTTCTTACGGAACATGGCATTGAATTCGTGGAGATTCCAAGATTTATGGACGATGAAGGCGACAAGGCAATAAGCGCAAGCAGTGTAAGACACGCCCTCAAAAGCGGTAATTATGAAGCGGCCAGAAGGCTTTGCCCTGTCATAGATGTCATCACAAACATGCAGTGATATGCGTTTTTGAGATCAGAGATTAACAATGAAAAACATGGAAAAGGATAATGCGCTTATTCGGGATGATTCATTTATCCCTGAAAATGACCACAAAAAAGCCACTGATGAAACGAAATTTTACGAAACCGAACCGGGACCCGAGCAGGAGGTTCTTGACCTTCTTATGCAAAACGGCATCGGGGTGATTACGATTTTTTCAAGGCTTACTGAAACTCCGTACATCGCAAGGCTTCGTGAGGTGCTTGAAAAAAGAAAGCACCCCGACCGCACACCTGAGTGGCGCAAATGGGTACAGAAGGCCAACCGTGCTTTCTTTGACGAGCTTTATTCCGAGGAGTATTTTTCCTCGATACTCAACATGGAATTTGACACAGTCATAAGGGACGGCGTACAGAAACAAAAGGACATTGAAGGCCCATACTTTAACGTAGTAAACGGTGAGAGGCGCACCCATTACCAGCCTTTGGAGTATGACAGAACCATCTACTTCTTTGGTCCGTGCTGCATGTTTGGCCTGTATTCTGAGGATAAGAATACCATTGAATCACATCTCCAGAAAAAGCTTAACGAACGTGGCGAAAGAATACGTGTTGTAAACTGCGGAATGCTGGCCTTTAACTGCGAGATGGTTGTAAGGATATGTAGTACTGATTTAAAGCGTGGAGACATCATTGTAATCTACGACCCAACCGCAGGTCTTAAGGGAAATGCCGCAATCGACATCGTTAAGGCAATGGACGAAAAGAACATGCCAATAACCTGGTACTGGGACTCCCTTGAGCATGTGAATCACCATGCTCACAATTTCTGGGCTGATGAAGTCCTCGATGTTTTAATTAAAACAGACTTCTGCAAAAAAACAATAGAATCAGATTCCGTATGGAATGGAAACACCCGCCAGGAATCCGATATATGCCAAACAGGCAGCCGTTTCAAAAAAACAGGTGTAGAGGACATAAGGGAAGACGAAAGCCTCAGCACCTTTATTGATTTTAAAAAAGTAAGATGGCACTACCGCACACGGTACTATGTTTCAAAGTATCATGATGACATATTTATGAACGGAAAAACAGGCGCCATCGTAATGAACTGTAATCCCTTTACCTACGGCCACAGGCATCTCATTGAGTATGCATCGTCCCGTGTTGATAACCTCATTATTTTCGTTGTCGAGGAGGACGCGTCACTATTTTCGTTCCCGCAGCGTTTTGCGATGGTTAAGGATGGAACAAAGGACATACCGAATGTACATGTGCTTCCAAGTGGCAGCTTCATCCTCTCATACGAAACCTTCCCAGGCTATTTTTCAAAGGTAATAGATGAGGACTCGGGAAGGGATGCCGAGGAGGACATCTTTATCTTTGCGAATGCGATTGCTCCTAGTTTTAACATATCGGTAAGGTTTGCAGGTGAGGAGCCACTCGACCCCGTTACCCGTAGCTACAACGATGCCATGAGAAAGGTTCTTACGGAACACGGCATTGAATTTGTGGAAATCCCGAGAATTAAGGACAGCGAGTGCGGCAAGGTAATAAGTGCAAGCCGCGTAAGAAAGGCACTTGAGAAAGGCGACTATGCGGAGGCTGAAAGGCTTAGTCCCGTTATAAGTGTTGCCAATGATACCGAGGCAACTGCAACACGTCCAATAGGGAATGGACATTAAAGTCCATCATACTAATAACAAACGGTCTGAGTCACAAGGCCCTAACAAAAACCCCTTTCGTTAGGTTTTTTCTAACAAAAGGGGTTCATTTTTTCCTGTGTTTTTGGTATTTCCGCCTTGCCTTCCCTTATATCAAACGACAACAGGTTTATAACTGGCGAAAACTTACTTATGGGTAGCTTTTTTATTTCTTACAGGCTGTTTACTGCCTCCTCAAGCTGCTTCATTGCCTTCTCGAGAACGCATCTTGGGCATGCAGCATTAAGACGCATGTAGCCGTTTAAGGATCTGCCGAATGAGCATCCGTCGTTAAGGCCAAGCTTTGCCTTCTGAATCATAAAGTCATGAAGCTCCTCGTTTGAAAGACCAAGCTCCCTGCAGTCAAGCCACATAAGATATGTTGCATCCGGTGCATATGTCTTAATCTTCGGGATATGCTTCTCGATATAATCAACCACGAAATCAAAGTTTGCTGAAATATATGGAAGAAGCTGATCAAGCCACTCCTCTCCCTCGTTCATTGCTGTCTCAACTGCAACAACTGAGAAGGCGTTATTACGGTGAATATCCATATTCTGCCAGAATCTGTCGAAGTTCTGCTTCTTGTGCATATCCGGGAAGATAACGGTGCTTGCCTGAAGACCAGCAAGGTTAAAGGTCTTTGTGGCTGAGATTGCTGTTACGACATTTGCCGCAATCTCAGGTGAAAGTGAAGCAGTAACGATGTGCTTCTTTCCGTGGAAGATAAGGTCTGAATGAATCTCGTCACTTACAACAAGTACATGGTACTTAAGGCAAAGCTCCATCATTCGGCGAAGCTCATCCTCTGTCCATACGATTCCAAGCGGGTTGTGCGGATTGCAAAGAAGGAAAATATCTGCTGCCTTAAGCTTTCTCTCAAAGTCATCAAAATCAACTGACCACTTGCCGTCCTTTTCAACCATCTTGTTCTCGATTACCTTACGGTTTGCAAGCTCTGCCATGTCATAGAACTCACTGTAAACCGGAGTCTGGATAAGTACGTTTCCTCCTTCAGGTGTGTAGAGTCTAATCATTGCGCTTAATGTCTGGACTACTCCCGGTGAAAAGCTCATAAGTGAGGTATCAGGTGTCCATCCGTTACGGCGTGACTGCCAGTTCTTGATAGACTCAAAATAGCTTTCAGGTCTGGCGGTATAGCCCCACATACCCTGCTCTGCACGTGCCTTTAATGCATCGATGACTGGCTGGCAGGTTTTAAAATCCATGTCGGCAATCCAAAGCGGGATTACATCCTCAGTGCCGAACTTCTTCATTCTCTCATCATACTTGGCAGAAAGATTATTCGATCTGTCCACCACCTGGTCAAAATCATACTTCATTTTTATGTATTCCTTTCGTGTAATTCTATGATTTCAGTAAATGGCACCCTGCCACCTGACAGGATGCCTTATATAAACTTTAATAATATTAGATGAGTGCAAGGAAATCTGCCTTCGGGCGGTATCCGATTACAGTTCCCGTAGCCTTTCCTTCCTTAAATGCGATGACTGTCGGAATGCTCATTACGTTGAAGGCTGAAGCAAGCTCCGGCTCCTCGTCAACGTTTACCTTGCATACCTTAATCTCAGGATGCTCCTCTGCGATTTCAGCGATAACCGGTGCAAGCATTCTGCACGGTCCGCACCATGTAGCCCAGAAGTCAACGAGTACGGGCTTATCAGAATTAAGAACCTCTGTCTCAAAGCTACTCTTAGTTAAATTTATCTCTGCCATTATTATCCTCCTGTCTGAGTCGTGGTGCATTTATGACCTGCCATCTTAATTAAGTGTACGAGCCTTTGTCCTATACATATCAATGCCGTTCCCTGCACCACCAAATGTAAAAAATCGTTCATTCTGAATGCAGCCCTTGCAGCCGTTGCTGCTAAACACTGCCGCATTCACAATATTATTCTACCGAAAAAATACTTTTTACACAATACTTACATTCATTTGAAACGGGATTTGCAAAGGGGGAATATACTCCTTAACTGTAAAGAGAGATTTACGAACAGATAATGATAAAGCTTTCCCGGCTCAGGTTTTGGGAAACGAACAGAGGATTGGATTTATATCAAGGTAATAAAGGACATTAAACATATGATAAAGACAGTTGGCAGCATGGAAGCAGTAACCAGCGTGGGAAATAAGAGCGCGGGAAATACGGTAAAGGAATTATTTAACACAGTGGCTAATACCACAGGAGCTAAAGACGAGGGATTTATGAACAGGATACTTCAGTATATAGACAGCAGGGACTGGAAGGCAAATAAGAAATACAAGGTGGCAATGGCGGTTGTTGGAACGATTTTTGGAATCCTCGGCCTTATCGCATGGCTCTTGATTCGTCCGTTTGCACTTTCTACAATCGACTGGATGTTCTGCTTTATTGGATATCCTGCACTTGTAGCATGCTTTGTACTTGCAGTTTATTCATGCACACATGAGTTTCACACAGGCAGCTACCCGGACTAAGTACGCGAAGGATCTGGAACTATTAAGCAAAAAAATTCGTGAATACAATGCCGAAGCCTTATTTTTCAAAGTTTCCGCATTGTATTTTTTTATATCCAATATAACCTATTGACATAGTAGGAATTTAGGTGTATATTTGCACCATCGAATTTGAGTAATTCCAAAGAAAGGAGAAGAATGCAATGTACAGAACAGTATTTACAAATGAATTCCTCATGTGTAAGCGAATGTTGTACTCCCGGGCATGTAACAATGGTCAGGTGCATTCGTCTACCTTTTAATTGCACCTAATAGATATTTCATAAGTTTTAATGAAATCAGTTAAGCCATTTGCCCGGGAGCCTTTATAGCCCCGGTTTTTTTGTACTCAGATTCCAATGAAATTAAGTAACAGCATTGCAAAGCACTTAAAAAATAGTGCGGCAAGGATAAATCAAAATAGAAACAAAACTAAAATTAGAAAATAAAGGAGATTAAGATTATGTCAAACTATAAATTCGAAACACTTCAGCTTCACGTTGGTCAGGAACAGCCGGATCCGGCATCAGATGCAAGAGCCGTACCGATTTATGCAACAACCTCTTATGTATTCCATAACGCACAGCATGCAGCTGACCGTTTCAGCCTTGCAGACTCAGGCAACATCTACGGAAGACTCACAAACTCAACACAGGGTGTTTTCGAGCAGAGAATCGCAGCACTTGAGGGCGGCGTTGCAGGACTTGCAGTAGCATCAGGCGCAGCAGCAATCACATATACAATCCAGGCTCTTGCAAAGCAGGGCGAGCACATCGTTGCACAGAAGACAATCTACGGTGGAACATCAAACCTTCTTGCAAACACTCTTCCGCTTTACGGCATCACAGCTACCTTCGTTGACGCACATAACCTTAGCGAGGTAGAGGGTGCAATCCAGGATAACACAAAGGCAATCTACATTGAGACACTCGGTAACCCGAACTCAGATATTCCGGATATCGATGCAATTGCAGAAATCGCCCATAAGCACGGACTCCCGCTCGTAATTGATAACACCTTCGGAACACCATACCTTATTCGTCCGATTGAGCACGGTGCAGACATCGTTGTACACTCTGCAACAAAGTTCATCGGTGGACACGGAACAACACTCGGCGGAGTTGTTGTTGACGGCGGTACCTTTGACTGGGCTGCAAGCGGAAAGTATCCGTGGATCTCAGAGCCAAACCCAAGCTATCATGGTGTTAAGTTTACAGATGCTGCAGGTCCTGCTGCATTCGTTACATACATCCGTGCAATCCTTCTTCGTGATGAGGGAGCATGCATTTCACCATTCGCAGCATTCCTTCTTCTTCAGGGAACAGAGACCCTGAGCCTTCGTCTTGAGCGTCATGCAGAGAACACAAAGAAGGTTGTTGAGTACCTTGCAAACCATCCGAAGGTTGCAAGCGTCAGCCATCCGAGCCTTCCGGATCATCCGGACCACGCTCTTTACGAGAAGTATTTCCCAAATGGCGGAGCTTCAATCTTTACCTTCGAGATAAAGGGTGGTCAGGAGGCTGCATTCAAGTTCATAGACAGCCTCAAGATTTTCTCACTGCTTGCTAACGTAGCAGATGTTAAGAGCCTTGTAATCCATCCGGCAACAACAACTCACGGCCAGCTTACAGACGAGCAGCTTGCAGATGTCGGAATCAGCCGCTCAACAATCCGTCTTTCAATCGGTACTGAGCATATCGACGACATCATCGGAGACCTTGAGCAGGCATTTGCCGAGGTATAAAAGCTTAATAAAAAATAACGCCGGGGTGCCAGATCAGATTTTGGAAGCGTCCCGGCGCCAAATCATGTTTCGGATACATTACTAAACATGGAAAACTAAAATAAACGTATTCGGGGGTTAATTTATGGAACAGGCGCTTAATGCCATTGATAAGGTTTTTGTAGCAGGTGCAGGATTTTTATTCGGTCCAATTATGCTTGTAATCTTTTTTGGAACAGGAATCCTGATGACAATTGTAACAAGGGGCGTACAGTTTAGAAAGTTTGGAACAGCTGTACGCGAGGTTTTTGGAAACCTCAGGCGTAAGGACACAGGAGACGGACAGCTAAAGCCGTTCCAGGCGCTTGCAACAGCACTTTCAGGCTGTGTCGGCAATGGAAACGTTGTAGGTGTTGCAGCCGCACTCGTATCGGGTGGTCCCGGTGCCATCTTCTGGATGTGGATTGCATCAATCACAGGTATGGCAACAAAGTATGCCGAGATCATTCTTGCAATGCACTTCAGGGAGAAGGACGATAAAGGAATCTGGCGTGGTGGTGTAATGTACATCCTCACACGCGGTATGAAGGACAACTTCAAGTGGCTTGCAAAATTCCTCGGTGTCGTATTCGCAGCCTGTTGTGTACTCGTATCATTCATCTCATGTAACGCAGTTCAGTCAAGCTCAATCGCAGGCGTACTCGGAAGCAGCCTTCCGACAATACCCGCAGCCGTATGGGGTGTAATCTTCTGTATCGCATCAGGACTTGTAATCATGGGCGGACTTAAGAAGATCGGTAACGTATGTTCAATCCTTACACCTGTAATGGCAATGGTTTATATATTCTTCGGAATTATCATCCTTATCCTTAATGCAAAGGCTATTCCGGGAGCATTCGCACTTATCTTTAAGAGTGCCTTCAGCTCACAGGCAGCATGGGGCGGTGTAACAGGTATCACAATCAAGACAGCCATCTCAAAGGGTGTTACACGTGGAGTATTCTCAAATGAGGCAGGTGTCGGCGGAGCACCGCTTGTACATGTTACATCTGACATCGATGTTCCAGCTAAGCAGAGCCTTTACGGAATCGTTGAGGTATTCTTTGACACAATCATCATCTGTACATTTACAGCTCTTGTAATCCTGACATCAGGTGTAGGCGACATCGTTGCCGCAGGTGGCCTCGCCGTTACCGAAACAGCCGCAATCTCAAACGCAGCATGGACAACAACACTCGGAACAGTTGGTGACATCGTGGTTACACTCTGTCTCGTACTCTTCTGCTTCTCAACAACAATCGGATGGGAAACCTATGGAGAGTCTGCATGGCAGTATCTTTTCGGATCAAAGACAATCGTTCTCTTCCGTATAATGCACGTGGCAATGACATTCCTTGGCTTTGTAATCTCAGCACAGGTACTCTGGGACGCTGCAGACTTCTGCAACGGAATCATGTGTATCCCGAACCTGTTCTCACTTATTCTCTTTGCGGGAATCATCGCTAAGGATACAAAGAAATTTATTGATCCTCTTAAATAAAACCATGGAAAAAGCACTTATAGCAATGAGCGGCGGGGTGGATTCTTCCCTCGCCGCTAAATTTATGAAGGACGCCGGTTTTGACTGCATCGGATGTACCATGAAGCTCTATAATAACGAGGACATCGGTCTTTCCCGGGGTCACACCTGCTGCAGCCTCGACGATGTGGAGGATGCAAGGAGCGTAGCATACAAAATCGGGATGCCATATTACGTATTTAACTTTACCGAGGATTTTCACGACTGCGTAATAGCAAAATTCGTCAGCTCCTATGAACACGGACTGACTCCGAATCCATGCATTGACTGTAACCGTTACATGAAATTTGATAAGCTTTATGACCGAGCAATGGTTTTTGGCTGCGAGTATGTTGTAACAGGACACTATGCAAGGATTGAGGAAAAAGACGGTGAGTACTTCCTTAAAAAGGCGCTCGATGATACAAAGGACCAGAGCTATGTCCTCTATTCGATGACCCAGGAGCAGCTTAAGCATACGATGTTTCCGCTTGGCGGCATGCGAAAGTCCGAAGTAAGAAGGCTCGCTGATGAATGCGGCTTTATTAATGCCAAAAAGCCCGACAGTCAGGACATATGCTTTGTACCTGACGGCGATTACGGTGCTTTTCTTGAAAGATACACCGGTAAGAAATATACCCCCGGCAACTTCATTGACACAAACGGCAATGTACTTGGAACACACGAGGGAACCGTCCGCTATACGATAGGCCAGAGAAAGGGACTAGGAATCGCATTTGGAAAGCCGATGTATGTTAAGCATATCGATGTCGAAAATAACACGGTCACACTTGCAGAGGACAGCGAACTCTTTGAGGATACACTCAAAGCCTCTGAGTTTAACTGGATTAGTGGCAGGACACCAGAGAAGGAATTCAGGTGCAGTGCCAAGATCCGCTACAGACAGAAGGAACAGCCCGCAACTGTTACACCTTTAGAGGACGGAACGGTAAAAATCGTCTTCGACGAGCCACAGCGCGCAATCACGCCAGGTCAGGCGGTAGTCCTTTACGACGGCGACACAGTACTTGGTGGCGGAAGAATCCTGTAAGATGAATGCACCGTAAATCTTATCATAAACCCAATTAAGATTCGGCAGAGAGACCTCGCGCACCCAAGCTTCGCTTAAGCGCGTACGGTCCTCTGCCGAATCCTTTACTTTTTGCAAAATAGCGTCTTTACATTGTTTCCTTAACGATGTCACCTACTCCGTCGAGAATCACTGTCGGCTGATATGCATACATCCTCACGGTATTTCTGTCTGAAACCCCTGAAAGAACAAGCACCGTGTCAACACCGCACTCTGTTCCGGCAATGATGTCAGTGTCCATTCTGTCACCAACGATTACTGACTCCTCTTCCTCACATCCAAGAAGCTTAAGCCCCGTACGCATCATTAACGGATTCGGCTTTCCACAGAAATATGCCTTCTTTCCAGCTGCCATCTCGATAGGTGCAATGAGCGCCCTGCATGCAGGTGCAAGTCCGTTCTCGATATTGCCGGAAACATCATAATTTGCACCAATGAGCCTTGCTCCCTTTAATACGAGGTTAACCGCCTTTGTGAGCGACTCCATTGAATAGTTGCGACCCTCACCTACTACAACGTAATCGGGATCAACATCATTCATTGTGATGCCTGCATCATAAAGCGCATTTAAAAGTCCTGCCTCGCCGATTACAAATGCCGAGCATCCCGGAGCCTGTGTCTTTAAGAACTCTGCTGTTGCAAGAGCACTTGTATAGAAATTCTCCTCCGGTACGAGTACCCCGAGTCTCTCAAGCTTCTGCTTAAGTTCCTTTGGTGTAAGCCCGCTGTTGTTTGTTAAAAACAGGTACTTCTTGTCATTGTCCTGAAGCCACTTGATAAACTCCGCAGCTCCCGGAAGTAACCTGTTGCCGTGATAGAGGACACCGTCCATATCACAGATAAAGCCCTTCTTTTCATTAAAATTAATTCTCATTTAGATCACCACCCTTTCCTTTCTCTCTTCCGCCAATTCACGATACTGCTTCCGAACTCACAGACTGCCTCAGGCAGCTAAATCATGAACCGCAGTGGTCTTTCTTTTCCTTATTCGTCATTTTACGAGCTGATTATAGTATTGCCATGTAAAATCGAAAACAGGTAAAATGTGAAATCTATGTAAAATATTTTACATAGAATCCAAGTTTTTTGTAACCCACAGCATTTGTATTGTTATCTTTTGGGACTTTCACATTGTCATAATTTATGATATACTGTCTATTCGTCTGCCCGTTTATCAAGGGCAGTTTAATGAAAGGAGACATAATGAAATCTGTTATAAAAAAATGGACTGAAATGAGCCTCATTTTACGAATCGCAGCCGGTATTGTTGTCGGTGCAGTTCTTGCGCTCGTGGCTCCAAAGCTTGACTTTATCGGTGTTTTCGGAAGCGTATTTGTAGGCGCCTTAAAGGGTGTTGCTCCGATTCTCGTATTTTTCCTCGTAATGAGTTCTATCGCAAATGCAAAGGGTGGAATCGGTTCAAGATTCAGGACCGTTATTTTCCTCTACATATTCAGTACGCTTCTTGCAGCGATTACCGCAGTACTTGGAAGCTTCGCATTCCCTCTTACCGTGAGCCTCAATGTAAGCTCAGCTGAGGGTGCCACTGCACCTCAGGGACTCGGCGAGGTACTTAACTCACTTCTTACAAACATGGTTGCAAATCCGATTAATGCCATTGTAGAGGGCAAGTACATCGGTATCCTCTTTTGGGCACTGGTTATCGGCTTTGCGATTAAGCTCACTGCATCAGCACCAACAAAGAGCATGCTCAATGAGATTTCCGATGCCATTTCTTCCGTTGTAAGATGGATTATCCAGATTGCACCATTTGGTATCATGGGTCTTGTATTCACAACCGTTACAGAAAACGGAATGAGCATCTTCTATGATTACGGAAAGCTTCTTGTGCTTCTTGTAGGCTGCATGCTCTTCGTTGCACTTGTAATTAACCCCGTTATCGTATTTGCACTTCTTAGGAAGAACCCATTCCCGCTTGTACTTCGCTGCATCAAGCAGAGTGGTATCACAGCCTTCTTTACAAGAAGCTCAGCCGCAAATATCCCGGTTAACATGCAGCTTTGCGACGAGCTCGGACTTGATAAGGATTTTTATTCAGTATCAATCCCGCTCGGTGCCACCATCAACATGGACGGTGCAGCAGTAACAATTACTATCATGACACTCATGATTGCAAACACACTCGGAATCGCAGTTGACCTTCCGTCAGCAATTCTCTTAAGTGTCATCGCAACCTTTGCAGCATGCGGCGCATCAGGTGTAGCCGGCGGTTCACTTCTTCTTATCCCGCTTGCATGTTCACTCTTTGGAATCGGTGCCGACATTGCTATGCAGGGCGTAGCAATCGGCTTCATCATCGGAGTAATCCAGGATTCAGTCGAGACTGCACTCAACTCAAGCGGTGACGTACTCTTTACAGCTACTGCCGAGTTCTATGAGAGAAAGAAGCACGGTAATAAATAACCCAGTGCTTTAATCTAATATGACATTTAAAAAGGACGATCAATTACGACCGTCCTTTTTGTTATATTTGTTTTAAATTACATGATTTCTCTGAAAAGATCCTTGAGGTTCTCTACGCTGGCTTCCTTCGGGTTGCCTGGTGCACATGCATCTGCGAATGCAGACTCTGCAAGGAACTGAAGGTCCTCTTCCTTAATAGCCTCAAGCTTTGCAGGAATTCCAACATCCTCTGAGAGCTTTCTTACAGCGTCAACTGCTGCCTTTCTGTACTCATCCTGAGTCATCTCGTCAACACCCTTAACGCCCATAACCCTTGCGATCTCACGGTACTTCTCGCCTGTGCACTCCTTGTTGTACTCCATAACGATTGGAAGCATCATAGCACATGCTACTCCGTGTGGTGTATCATAAACAGCACCAAGTGTGTGAGCCATTGAGTGAGCGATTCCAAGACCTACGTTTGAGAAGCCCATACCTGCGATGTACTGACCAAGTGCCATACCCTCGCGTCCTTCCTTCTCACCTGCTACTGCAGCACGAAGTGACTTTGCGATGAGCTCGATAGCCTTTAAGTGGAACATGTCTGTCATCTCCCATGCAGCTCTTGTTGTGTATCCCTCGATTGCATGTGTAAGAGCATCCATACCTGTAGAAGCTGTGAGTCCCTTAGGCATTGAAGACATCATGTCTGGGTCAACAACTGCTACGATTGGCATGTCGTGCGGGTCAACGCATACGAACTTGCGCTTCTTCTCAACATCTGTGATAACGTAGTTGATTGTAACCTCAGCTGCTGTACCTGCTGTTGTAGGAACTGCGATGATCGGTACGCAAGGGTTCTTTGTAGGAGCAACGCCCTCAAGGCTTCTAACATCCTCAAACTCAGGGTTTGCGATGATGATACCGATAGCCTTTGCTGTATCCATTGATGAACCGCCACCGATGGCTACGATGTAATCAGCGTCTGCTGCCTTAAATGCCTTAACGCCGTTCTGAACATTTTCGATTGTCGGGTTAGCCTTGATGTCTGAGTAAATCTCAAATGCAAGACCGTTCTGTGTAAGAACATCTGTTACCTTTGCAGCAACGCCGAACTTGATAAGATCCGGGTCTGTACATACAAATGCCTTCTTGAAGCCGCGTGACTTTGCCTCGTTAGCGATCTCTGCGATAGCGCCTGCACCGTGGTAAGATGTCTGGTTAAGATTAATTCTGCTTGCCATGATTAAATCCCCTTTCATTAAATCTAAATCTGATTTACAACTTGTTACTTAATCCATTCTGAGCCGTGCTTTTGATTCGTACTTTTCACATCATACTTATCGAACCATACTTTGCGAGTCGTACTTATGTTCAGGTTCACCTGTAAGTAAACCAATATCCTGCGACTGCTCATCAGGATTATTAATTAGCTTCTTTTGTTATAATATTAACAGTGTGGGGGTAAAAAAGAAAGTTACACATCGGGCTAAGTGTAACATTTTGGACATTATTACGTACTCAAAGCCTAATTTGTAGTAACTAGTAGGTAATCACATACATGTTGTTACGTACTAAAAATTGAAAAGAAAGAATTTTTACGTAACCACAGACATATTTTTACGTAAAAAATACAATAAAATCATACTCTGTACGTAACCACCTACTATTTTTACGTACAAAATGCTAGAAAGTCACTCCCTGTACGTAACAGCATACATTTTTTACGTACTGAATATATTAAAAATCACTTTCGTTACGTAACAAGCTAGGCAAGGATATGTAACTCTGAGAAAAGCTCCGTAAGCTTAGCTGGCATGGCATCAACGAGAATAGATGCAAGTTCCTTCGGGCTGCAGGTGATTTCACCAAGCACCCAGCGGACTGTCATGTAGATTGAACTGCGGCAGTACATTTCGAGAAGATAAACGATGTTTTTATCTGGTGCCTTTCCAGTCTTTTCCTTAATGAGGTTCTGATAGAAATCCATTATGAGAACGAAGTCATGCTCCCTCAGTGAATTCTGCTCGTCGTAACGGAAGGCCGCCGCAAAGAAATTCCTCTCCTCGAGAATGTAGTTAAACTTCTTTACGAGGGAATCATATACCGTCTCTCCCATTCCCATGTGTTCAAACGATTTGTGAAGAATCTTCTCGAAGTACCAGTTGATGAGGTCAAACTTATCGAGGAAGTTCCTGTAAAAGGTCTGCCTCGTAATTCCTGCGTGCTCCGTAATCTGCTTCACCGTAATGTTGTCGACGGGTGTGCTCTTAAGGCATTCCTTCATCGACTGCGCAAGGAGATATTTTGTTTTTTCGTTCTTTGTTATTTCGGCCATCTGTTTTTTGTTTACTGGACATACCAGAATGTGACTGGTATAAAGAGTTTATGGCGATGTTTTTGCAGCATTCGGATTTTCTTCCCTATGTTTGTTTGAAAGCACCGCCTTTTTCATTTAATTCAAAATCGAATTCAGACTCCGGTACCATCAACCAGATCCTTAAGTGTGATGCGGCTAAAGTAGTCATATACCATCTTGTCGAATTTACGCCACATCGGAAGTGTCTTACATCCATTCTCCCTAGGGCATGCCTCCACACCCTCAGCAGTGCAGGCAACAATCGCCATTGAGCCCTCTGTAGCCTTGAGGATTTCCCATACACTGCACTCCTCTG
>JAUNDA010000007.1:3878-31846 GCA_030526295.1 Eubacteriales bacterium | reverse complement strand
GCTTTTTAAGAAGTTTATATCCGCCGCCCTTGCCGCTACTGCCCTTAACAAGCTTGGCCCCAACAAGGAGCTTAACAATTGTTTCAAGGTATTTCTTCGAAATCCCCTGTCTTCCCGCTATATCATCAAGAGTGGTTTTTGAATCCTCCGGCTGCGATGCAAGATCCATCATAAGCCTTATGGCATATCTTCCCTTTGTTGAAATCATACGTTCTCCTCCAAAACCTATTTTACCGCAGGGTAACAGGTTTTTACAAGTCCGTGCTGCCCTTACGCCCAATTTTGTTTTCTATCAACCTATTGACATAGTAGGTGAATAGGCGTATTATAGCAGTGCGAAAGCAATTTAGCAATAAAAACCTAAGATTTTTTGGAGAATATAGATATGAATATTTATCTTGATAACGGTGCTACCACAAAGATGAGCAAGACAGCTATAAATGCCATGCTCCCATACATGGACGGGATTTTTGGAAATCCCTCAAGCCTTCATTCAACGGGACAGGCTGCAGCCGAGGCTCTCATGAGCGCAAGGGAAAGAGTTGCAAAGCTCATTAACTGTGCCCCTTCTGAGATTACATTTACATCAGGCGGCAGCGAGGCTGATAACCAGGCTATCATTTCAGCAGCAAGAATTGGTGAGAGAAAGGGCAAAAAGCACATCATCTCATCAGCATTTGAGCACCATGCAGTACTTCATACACTCAATAAGCTTAAGAAGGAAGGCTTTGACATTACCCTTCTTGATGTTCACGAGAATGGTATCATCGATCCCGAGGAGGTTAAGGCAGCAATTCATGACGATACATGCCTTGTAACCATCATGTTCGCAAACAATGAGATCGGAACCATCGAGCCTATTAAGGAAATCGGAAAGATCTGCCGCGAGGCAGGAGTCATCTTCCACACGGATGCAGTTCAGGCAGCAGGACACGTTCACATCGACGTACAGGACCAGAACATTGACATGCTTTCAATCTCAGCACACAAGTTCCACGGTCCAAAGGGTATCGGAATCCTCTACTCAAAGAAGGGTATCCCGCTTACAAACATCATCGAGGGCGGTGCACAGGAAAGAGGTAAGCGTGCCGGCACAGAAAACATCCCTGCAATCATGGGTATGACAGCAGCACTTGAGGAGGCAGTTGAGAACCTTGATAAAAACGCAGCTCACATGTCAGAGCTTCGTGACATGCTTATCGAGGGTCTTTCAAAGATTCCACACTCAATCCTTAACGGTGACAGGGAACACAGACTTCCCGGCAATGTAAACTTCTGCTTTGAGGGAATCGAGGGCGAGTCACTTTTACTTCTTCTCGATGACAAGGGAATCGCCGCTTCATCAGGCTCTGCATGTACATCGGGCTCACTTGACCCAAGCCACGTGCTTCTTGCAATCGGCAGGGTGCATGACATTGCGCACGGATCACTCAGGCTTTCCCTTTCAGAGGAAAACACAAAGGAAGAAATCGAATATACAATCAAGGCCGTTACAGAGGTTGTTGAATACTTAAGAAACATGTCCCCTATATGGAGGGATCTTGTAAACGGCAAGAAGGAATTCATCATTAAATAAATAAAACCAGGCCGAGTATCTAACGATGTAACCAGCCATACATATAGTACGGCATGATACAGGCGGGGGTTAGTTTGAAACTTGAATTTAAAAAATACTTAGAAATCAAAACAGAGAGGTTAGATATGGCATTATATAGCGAAAAGGTTATGGATCATTTCCGCAATCCAAGAAACGTTGGTGTAATCGAGAATGCTGACGGCGTTGGCGAGGTAGGAAACGCAAAGTGCGGAGACATCATGAAGATATATCTCAAGATTGAGAACGACATCATCGTGGACGCAAAGTTTGAGACCTTCGGATGCGGTTCTGCAATCGCTTCAAGCTCAATGGCAACAGAGCTCATCAAGGGCCATCCGGTATCAGATGCACTTGAGCTTACAAACAAGGCTGTTGTTGAGGCTCTTGACGGACTTCCAGCACACAAGATCCACTGTTCTGTTCTTGCAGAGGAGGCCATAAAGAAGGCGCTTAAGGACTACTACGACAAGAACGGCATCGAGTATGACAAGACAAAGTTCCCGGCTTGCGAGGACTGTCACAGCTGTTGCTCGACACACTAAGACAAAAGAATTAAGAAATCGAAAACAAGGCCGGGGGCAATCACGCTCCCGGCTTTCTACTTTTATCATTTCCATGAGATATTCAGTTTTCTGTTATTCTCCATTTTACAGTAAGCAAGTCAGCGAATGGTTTTCCCCATGAGAATCAATACCGCGATGACTGAAATCACAATCCATGATACAAACATCGGTATGTAGCCAAAGGACGAGATGACAATGCCGTAAACGGCACTCGAGATTCCTGCTCCAAGGTAGGTGGCAAAGTCCATAAGTCCGCTTACCGATGCTGTATTGCCGCTTTCCTTAAAGGCTATCGGATAGATGCTAAGTAACGACGTATTGATAAAAGACACTGCCATGTAGATAAGGCCAAGCGCCAGCACCGATAAAAGCATCAGGGTTTTTCCAGGCAAAAGCACCGCGGAGCCTGCAATGCAAAGAAGAAATCCAAACAGCGATACCCTGTTCTCGTTATTCTTAAACATCGAAAGAAGAACGGGGAAAAGGAACCTGCCTATCAGTCCGATTACCGGAATAAGAAGAATGTAGTAGGAGGACTTTGTGAGGTCCACTAGATACGTATCTACGATATAAACCGCCATCCAGAGGCTTATGTTTTCCTTCATGACGCCATGAATCATGGCAACAATTCCCATGGTTCTGACACTACTGTTACCAAGAAGTCCAAACACTGACATGTGTGCTTTCTGCGGTACGTCTGATGGGTCTTTGGTGTCGGCAAATGATGTCGCCCCGGCAGTTTTTTCTGAAGTATTGATACCACTAGCCGTAACAGAAACCGTATGTGTTTCCGCTGGCTTATTTGATTCTGCTGCCCCAATGTGACTGGCAGCAGCGAAAACACAGACAGCCATTACAGCCGATATGATTCCAGGAACCATAAACGCAGGCCCAGGGTTTCCGCCACCGATAAGCCATGAATTAATAAGAATTCCAGCTATATTACCTGTCGCAACGCTCGTTACCATGAGTGACGTCTTTTTCTTTTCAACTTTCTTTTCCGAGATGCTAACGACTGTCCAGAGAACAGAGCTCCAAAGCATCGACTGTCCGATGGCATTCAGTGTCCACAGGCACAGGATTACCGCATACGGCGGAAAAAAGCTAATGGCAATGTTCGAAGCCGCAGAAAGCAAAAGTCCGGTGCATATCATCCTGGCAGGTGCCACCGTATCGCTTAATGTTCCGCTAACTATTCTTCCGACTGCATACACAACAAAAAAGCAGCTTCCGAGGAAGCCGATCTGTGCTGAATCGAGGATTCCGGTATTTTTTAATGCAGGACCCGCAATCGAGAGATTAACCCTTGCCACGTATATCGACATATAGGCAAGATACAGGGTCCAGAAGATTACCTTGCTGCTTTTTCGTATCTTTTGTTTCATAATTACAAAGTATTTATACCTCTAGGTCATCCACAAGCTTTCTGCCGACTGCGCATGTAAAGGTAAGGGCCGGGTCAAGAAGACCTTTATCTGCGTAGAATGAGAGGAATTTCGGAACCTCGATTGTGAAGTCTCCCTCATATTCCACTTCCCTAAGTGCCTCGATAAGGTCATCAAAATCAACAGTACCAAGGTATGGAGGGATATGCTCATCAACGCCATATCCTGCACCGTGATTATCCTGGATGTGAAGTCCATAGAGGATTCCTGGTGTAAGCTGTCTTATAAATTCTCCAGGCTGCATGTTTGCGACAAGCCATGCATGACCAACATCAACAAGAGCACCGAAATGCTCAGGGTTAAGTTCATTAACCACATCATTTAAAAGATCTGGATATGACATGAACCTTCCGCCGTTTTCAACGAGAATACGCACACCAAACTTTGCCGCCGTCGGCTCAAGTCCTTTATAAAACTCGATGTTTCTCCTTACATTTTCCTTTGAAACATTAGGAAATGGAAGTACGGGAATACCATGCACTACAATCTGGTCAATGCCAATGATTGAGCATGCTTCTATCGCACGCTTGATAATAAGATAATCCCATACGCTGTCGTCGGGCTCCATGCCCTGTGTAAATGAAAATGGTGCATGTGCCTGATGGTGCGACAGGCCGTACTTATCAAGTGCAGCCTTTATCTCACGAGCCTTTTCCCTGTAATCATCACCTAAGAAGGCCTTTGCCGCCTCCCAGTAAAATGACACATCGGCTCCGTCAAAGCCTGCTTCCTTTATGGCCTTAAAGCCTTCGTCTATTCCATAGCTCTCCCATGCCCTGTAGGATTCAATTGTAAGGTCGTGCTTCATAATGCTTCCCTTTCGCTAATAAAAATTATTTACTATTTGCAGTTCGTTCTGATGTTCTTTTTCTATTTCCAGTTTGCTTCCAGTCTCCCGAAAGCATTATCCAAAATCAAACAACTTTAGACATCATAGCACTATGGCAATGCTTAAACCATCTTGAAAATGTACAATTTTTGTACCTTTTATTTGTGCAAACCGGCATAGCTTATTTAAAAGGAAACTCATATGACATAAGCAATATTTCCGCGTGGCTTCGCTCTCCTTTGCATGGAAAAAGCTGCCCGTTCCAGAAGGCAGCCTTTTCTAAGATTATTACAGATCCGAATGAATCGTGATCACTTAAGATTCATGTCAACAAGAACCTTGATTTTGGCGGTTGCACCGTGGCTTAATTCCTCGAAAGACTCCTGTGCCTTTTCAACAGGAATAACCTCGCTTATGATGCCCGAAAAATCCTGTGGCTTTTCAGAAAGAAGCTTCACGCAGTTTCTGAAGTCCTCATCAGTGTAAATATATGAACCAAAGATGCTAAGTTCCCTGGTTACGATTGACTGCATGTTTACAGTAACCGTCGGGGCATTGTTGCCTATCCATATGATGGTGCCACGTGTCTTTACGAAATCAACCGTCTGCTGTGCCGTCGGTGTTACCCCGACTGCCTCAACGGCTATGTCTATCGAGTTGCGGATTCCTGCATCCGTAAGAACGGCGTCAATGTCCTCCTTACCGTTAATCGTAATGTCTGCACCATGACGGCGTGCAAGCTCAAGTCTCTCGTCACTTAAATCTACCACAACGATTTTGCCAGCTTCTAAAAGCCTGCAGACCTTAAGTGCCATAAGTCCGATTGTTCCGGCACCACAGATCATGATGGTTTTTCCCTTAATGTCCCCCGCATGGAGAATCCCCCTGTAGGCAACTGCGAACGGCTCGATAAGTGCACCAACCTCGAGACTTACATTCTCAGGAAGCGCACAGAGATTTTCTGCGGGAACACAGAATTCATCCATAAATGCTCCGTCATATGTCATGGTACCCATGAGCTTACGGTTATCACAGAGGTTTGTAAGTCCCTCACTGCAGTACGAACACTCACCGCAGCTAAGCATCGGATGAACCGTTACAGGGTCACCTACATTCCATCCTGTTACTCCCTCACCAATGGCGCTGATTGTTCCAGAGAATTCATGGCCCATAACCATGGGTGGTATGCGGCGGCCTGTAATGCCAAGCCAGCCATGAACATCGGAACCGCAGATTCCGACAAAGGCCGTACGGATACGTACCTCCCCGGCCTTTGGCTCAGGAAGTGGTCTTTCGTCAATTCTCATATCCTTTGGGCCGTAATAAACAAGCGCTCTCATAATTAGCCCTCCTGTTTTCTAACCTCAACTCCTGTAATCTGCTCATAGAACTTGAGGATTGCGCTGTGGTCGTTTGAGCCGCAGTCGTGGTTATGAAGCCACTGCATCATCTCCTGAACCTGTGAGGTAAGAAGCATCGGTGTTCCAAGTCCGTGTCCTGTATCAAGGGCATTGTTAAGGTCCTTAATGTGGAGGTCAATCTTAAAGCCCGGCTTAAAGTTTCCGTTCATCATCATCGGAACCTTTGCATCCATAACGGTGCTGCCTGCAAGACCGCCGCGGATGGCATTAAATACCTGCTCCGGATCAACGCCTGCCATTGTCGCAAGAGAGAAAGCCTCTGCACATGCTGCGATGTTGCACGCAACTATGATCTGGTTTGCAAGCTTAACAGTATTTCCTGCACCGTTGCTGTCACCACAGTGTACAGCAGAAGCACCAAGTACCTTAAGTACATCCTGGTACTTGTCAAAAAGCGCCTTTGGTCCGCCGCACATGATTGAAAGAGTTCCGTCGATGGCCTTCGGCTCTCCTCCAGAAACAGGCGCATCCATCATATTGATTCCCTTTGCAAGGCACTTTTCTGCAATGTCCTTTGACTCAAGCGGTGCAATCGAGCTCATGTCGATGATGTCAAGGCCAGGCTTAGCGCCCTCAGCTATTCCGTCCTTTCCAAAAACGGCCTCACGTACATGTGGTGAATTTGGAACCATTGTGATTACAACATCACTCTGTGCTGCGACATCCGCATTACTCTTTCCACGGATGGCACCGCATGATACGACATCCTGAAGGGCCGTAGCTGCATACGGGTCAAATGCAACCACCGTGTATCCTGCCTTTAAAAGATTCTTACACATCGGAAGGCCCATAATTCCAAGGCCTACAAATCCTATTGTCATATATGTTCTCCTTTTCCTGGTTCTAATTTTGCGCAATCCGTCCCCGGCTTTTTGTCACCGGGGAGTTCATGCATATGTTAAAACTTTTTCCTCTTTTTGATAAGCATTAAATAAGTGCCTTTACCTTACTTACGATGTTTTCTGCAGTAAGTCCGTAAAGGTCCATAAGCTCCTCTGCGCTCTGTGCCGACTGGCCAAAGCTGTCCTCTACTGCAACGTAGTCCATCGGAACGCTGCTCTTTCTGAGAGCTGTTGCAACTGCGCCTGTAAGGCCTCCGATAAAGCTTGCCTCCTCTGCAACGACAGCTGCCTTCTTTCCCTCGCAAAGAGCTGCGGCACCTTCATAATCAAATGGCTTCAGTGTAGCCACGTTAATGACCTCAGTGGAGATTCCTTCCTTTTCAAGTTCATCTGCTGCCTCAAGAGCCCTTTCAACCATCGTTCCCATTGAGAATATCACAGCGTCGCTTCCCTCGCGGATTACATTGAGCTTTCCGATTTCAAACGGCTTATCCTCCGGGGTAACATCGAGCACGTCATTCCTGCAAAGGCGGATATATACGGGTCCCTGATGCTCAGCCGCAGCCATAACAGCTGCCTTTGTCTCGTTGGCATCAGCAGGTGTTAAGACAACCATTCCTGGTATGGTATTCATGATTGCCATGTCCTCAACGCTCTGATGTGTGGAGCCATCGCCAAAGTCCGAAAATCCCGCCGATGAGCCACAAATCTTTACATTGAGCCTTCCGATTGAAATCGTCTGGCGGATCTGGTCAAACGGACGTCCCGTTGCAAAAACAGCAAATGAATTGGCAAATGCAATTTTTCCCGAGCATGCAAGACCTGCTGCCGTAGACATCATGTCCTGCTCCTTTATGCCCATCTCAAAATATCTCTCGGGGAAGGCTGCCTCAAAAAGACATCCCATAGTGGACTTACTGAGATCGGCATCAAGTACAACAACATTTTTGTTCACTTCACCGAGCTTCACAAGAGCCTCTCCGTAGGCCTTTCTCTGATTCTGCTTACTCATAATGCCTCCTCCTCTTTAAGTCTTTCATCAAGCTCCTCGCATGCCATCTGATACTGCTCACCTGTCAGGGCACCATTATGGAATCCGACCACGTTCTCGGCAAAGGAAACACCCTTTCCCTTAACGGTTTTTGCTATAATTACCGTTGGAACTCCCTTTGTGGCTGCTGCCTCCTCAAAGGCCTTGTCAATCTCGTCTATGTCATGGCCGTCAATCGTAATTACGTTCCAGCCAAAGCCCTTCCACTTTTCCTCTATAGGATAAAGGTTAAATCTGTCCTTAACCGGTCCTGTTGCCTGAAGGCCGTTGGCATCAACAATGGCTGTAACGTTATCAAGCTTATAAACAACACTCGTCATTGCTGCCTCCCATACCTGGCCCTCAGCGAGCTCTCCGTCACCGAGGATGCAGTAAACACGTGTGTCAAGACCGTCAATTTTGGCTGACATGCCCATACCATTGCAGATAGAAAGACCCTGTCCGAGGGAGCCTGTGTTGGCCTCAATTCCAGGAGTCTTGTTCCTGTCCGGATGACCCTGGAGCATTGCTCCAAGTGTCTTTAGTTTCGGAAGCTCCTCCCTGCCAAAGTATCCCTTTTCACAAAGTGCCGCATACTGTGCGATGCAGGCATGTCCCTTACTGAATACGAGCTTGTCCCTGCCCTCCCACTTTGGGTTTTTGGCATCGTAACGCATATGCTTTTCAAAAAGCACTGCAACTATATCCGCACTTGAGCATGAACCTCCGAGATGACCCACATGGCCATCGGGACCTATCATTTCCACAACATCTCTGCGGATTTTTGTGGCAAGGATTTTTATATCCTTTCTCTTTTTATCATCCATAAATTGCCCCTCCCAAATTTATAAAACCGCTTTTCTACGGTTTATGTTCCTTATTTTCTCCAGATACAACCATTTAACTACCCCGTCATATGGTTGCCTCCTTGCTTCGAATTATAACCACTGATTAGTAAAAATGAATGGATTTACTGAAACAATATGGATTTTTCCGAACTGATATTGTATCATATGTGTAATTAAACCAACTCTATATATTGTACTAATTGCACATATTTTTTGATTATTTTTATGTCGAAAAATTAACAAAGTACGGTGAATTTCATGAATCTTAATATAGACAATTTAAAACTGATTAGCGTACTTAAACCGGTATCACCACAAAAAATACAGATACCGTCAAGACCAAGCCATGCCTATGTATTCCGCGAGAGCGGTGCTGTCGATTATGACTTCGCAGGCTTTAAAACAAGACAGGAGGCAGGCGAGGTTCTCATCATCCCAAAGGGAACCGCATTCACGGCTAATCTTGTGGGTAATGAAGAAAGCAGATATACCGTCATAAACTTTGACGGTGATTTCAGTATCACAAAGGCCATGAAGCTTAATCTTGGCTCCGAGGCACTTCGCATCTTTGCCATTCTTGATAACCTGGCGGCCATGGACCATGAGAGGGATATTTTCTGGATGCTCTCAGGGTTCTATGAAATAACGGCAAGGTTACTTAAAACAGAACAGGCAGACTACCACACCAGGGAAACACTTTCACTTATGGAGCCGGCACTAAAGCTTTTAAGGCATGACCTCTTTAACCCCACTCTTAAGGTTAGTGCTTTGCATGAGGCATGCGGTATCTCGGATACATATTTCCGAACTCTTTTTACATCGCAGTTTGGCGTATCACCCAAAAAGTACATACTCGACAGACGCCTAATCCATGCAAAGCAGCTTCTTGACAGTGGTGAATGCAGCTCAGTGGGTGATGCCGCAGAGCTAAGTGGCTTTGAGGACCCTCTTTACTTTAGCCGTGTTTTTAAAAACCGCTACGGATACCCGCCGTCTTTGGACCTTGTAAAATAACAGGGAACAAAAACGCAATTACTATTTCGGCAAATATGTTATAATCGCTTTAGATATGGCAGCAGTATAAACACCATTAACCGGCAGGTTCCCGCATCTTAAGTTTCCTGCAGCAAAGGGTGCATATAGGGCCGCCGTATGAGGTAAACCTGGATTATTAATTCAAAAGATTAAAAAGGATAAATCATGAGATCGATTAAGGATATTTACAAGGTTGGAACAGGGCCTTCAAGCTCACATACAATGGGACCGGCGGCTGCAGCAAAGCTTTTCCGTGAGGAAAATCCGGACGCTGCAAGCTTTAAGGTTATGCTTTATGGTTCACTTTCAAAGACCGGAAGGGGCCACGGAACCGACCGTGCCATCATTTATGAGATGGAGCCTGTTAACACTGAGGTCATTTTCTCGACAGAGGACCCTTCTGACATGAAGCATCCTAATACGATGGACCTTTTCGCATATGATAAGGACGGAAACGAAACCGCATCTATGCGAGTTCAAAGCATCGGTGGCGGCGACATCAGAATCGAGGGACGAGACACTGCAGGAGACGAGAACGAGGAAATATATCTCGAGAATTCGTTTGCTGAGATTAAGCAGTTCTGCGAGTGCCGATACATTGCCATCGACAAATATATCGAGATTAATGAGGGCGTGCAGATCTGGGAATACCTAGCAGGAATCTGGGAGGTAATGAAGCAGGCGATTAACGACGGCCTTAATGAGGAGGGAATCCTTCCGGGAGGCCTCAACATACAGCGTAAGGCACATCTTCTTTATAATAAGGAGCTTGCGACAAAGCATCCCGAGGTTATCGAGTGCCAGATGGTATGTGCGTATGCATATGCCGTAAGTGAGCAGAATGCGGATAACGGAATCATCGTCACAGCTCCGACATGCGGCTCGTGCGGAGTTTTGCCTGCAGTCCTTTACTATCTTCAGGAAAAGAAGCACTACAGTGATGAAAAGATTGTAAGGGCCCTCGGAGTAGCAGGTCTTTTCGGAGAGCTTGCAAAGAAAAACGCCTCTGTTTCAGGAGCAGAGTGCGGCTGCCAGGCAGAGATTGGAGTGGCATGCTCAATGGCTGCTGCCGCTGCAGGATACCTCTTCGATTACAACATCAACCAGATAGAATATGCAGCCGAGATAGCGCTTGAGCATCACCTCGGACTCACCTGCGACCCGATATGCGGCCTCGTTCAGATTCCTTGCATTGAGCGTAACGCTGTTGCTGCGATGCGTGCATTAACCTCAATGAACCTCGCATACTTCCTCACTGACACAAGAAGGATAAGCTATGACATGGTTCTAAAAAGCATGTACCGCACAGGCCTTGACATGAATAAACGTTACCGCGAAACCTCAGAAGGCGGACTTGCCGCAGCATACACAAGACGAGGCGGCGACTAAAACCGTCATTGCCTTTAATAAAGCAGACGCTAAAACAAAAATGCAACCAGGTATACCTAAACCTTTAAAAAAGAAAGATATTTATGCTTAAAGTACTTATTGCAGAGGATGATACAGAATTAAGAGAGCTTTTTTGCCATGTTCTTCAAAGAAACGGTTATACCGTAAGGGGTGTGTCAAATGGCCTTGAGGCTCTTAGTGCAATGGAAAAGGATTTTTTTGATCTCATAATCACCGACATCATGATGCCTGAAATGGATGGTTATGAGCTTGTGCAGACTATTCGCGATACAGGAAATACCACACCCGTTCTCATGATTACGGCAAAGGATGCCTTTGACGATATGCGACAGGGCTTTCTTTCCGGCACTGACGACTACATGGTTAAGCCGGTCAATGTAAACGAGATGGTCCTTCGTGTAAGCGCCCTGCTTCGCCGTGCACAGATGATAAACGACCGCCGGCAGGTAATAGGCGATACTGAGCTTTTACTCGACTCGCTAACGGTACATACACCTGAGGAAAGTCTGGTACTGCCGCAGAAGGAATTCATGCTTCTTTACAAAATGGTCTCATATCCCGGCAGGATTTTCACAAGAAACCAGCTTATGGATGAAATCTGGGGCTATGACAATGAGAGTGACACCCACACAGTTGAGGTACACATAGGAAGGCTTCGTGAACGCTTCCGCGAAAGTAAGGATTTTAAAATCGTCACGATGCGTGGAGTCGGATATAAGGTGGTAAAGCTATGAAAAGCAGAGAAGAGTTCATTAATGCCAGAAAGCAAAGACGTGACAAGCTTGGTCTAAAGATGAGGCTTGTCATTTTTGTTGCCATTGAGCTCGTAATCTGTATCCTGCTCGGCTTCGGATTCGACTACCTTTTAAAGAAAATTTTCAATTTCAATGTACAGGTTCCCCTTATGCTCGAGCTTATTGGCGTGAGCATAATTATCAGCATCCTGATAACAGGCGTTTTATCGTTCAGCTTCTTTGCTCCGATCAAAAATCTAAGGGAGGCCATGTATAAGGTTGCGGATGGTGACTTTTCCGTCCGCCTGAAAAACAAGACCGGGTCAAAGGAAATCAAGGAGGTTTATACAGGCTTTAACCTCATGGTCAGTGAACTTGAATCAACCGAGATTCTCCAGACTGACTTTGTTTCAAGTGTCTCACATGAATTCAAGACACCCATCAATGCAATCGAAGGCTATGCAATGCTGCTTCAGGACGGCGAAAACCTGAGTGCAGAACAGAAGGAATATGTTGAAAAAATCATTTATAACACCTCACGTATTTCTTCACTTACAAGCAGCATCCTGCTTCTTTCAAAAATCGAGAACCGCTCAATACCAATTAACCAGATAAACTACAGTCTGGATGAACAGATACGCCAGTCAATTCTGGCACTCGAATCATCATGGGTTAAGAAGGACATTGAATTTGATGTTGAAATGGAAGACACCATCTACTTTGGAAACGAAAGCCTGATGCATCATGTATGGGATAACCTCATAGGAAATGCCATAAAGTTTTCACCCGAGGGTGGAACGATAAGAATCCGTCTTATTAAGGAAACCACCAAGATTATTTTCACCATTGAGGATAATGGTCCGGGAATTTCCGAGGCTGCAATCAAGAGGATTTTTGATAAATTCTATCAGGGTGACACATCTCATAAGGCCGAGGGAAACGGCCTCGGACTGGCACTTGTAAAGCGAATCCTCTCCCTTGAAAACGGAACTGTCAGTGTGGAAAACATAAAGGAGGGCGGCTGCAGGTTTACGGTCACACTCATAAGGGAGCCTGCTGAAACATAACCAGACACGATAATTTAATTAACGAAAAGGCAAAAATAACGGCATCTTCTCAAACGAGAGGGTGCCTTTTTTATTTGCCTGCCATTTCGGAATTTCTCCAAAATCCCTTATTCAATAACTGAAGGAATGCACTTAAGCGGTCTCTTTTTTCAATTCTCAACAATTGTTGAGGTTGAGTTGAGGTTTGGTTGTAAATCGGACTGTATGATAACGGGGTACAAAGGAAATTTTTCGTAAATGAGGAGTCAAAAGATGTTTTGGAACTGTGTTTTATATTTATGCTGCCTTAGTATATCAGGATTCGTAATAGGCAGGCTTATTCCTAAGAAATGGTTTAAGTATGATTCATTTCCCTTTAGTTCATTTTCATTTGAGAAAAACGGGAAAATCTACGAAAAGATAAAAATCCGTGCCTGGCAGGACCGTTTACCCGACATGAGTAGAATCCTTCCCGGAGTAATGCCCGCAAAAAAGATTTCAGGTATGCCATCCGAGGAAACACTTGATGTCATGCTAAGAGAAACCTGCGTTGCCGAGTTTATCCACTGGATACTTGCAATATTTGGCATTTTTGCACTTTGCTTTGTGAAGGGGCCCTGGGGCTTCGTAATTATTTTCCTTTATTCCATTGTCGGAAACCTGCCCTTCATAATCATCCAGCGTTATAACCGTCCTAGGCTCTCGAGGTTAATGCAAAGGATTAAGAAAAGCAACACCGTAAACGAAAATAAAACAGAAAAGGTGACGAATACAAGTCACGATCCGGCAGCTGCCGACTAAAACCACAGCGTTTAATCATTAACTTAGAGGAGTAAAAAATGCGAGTTCTTATTCTTTCATGCAATACAGGAGAAGGCCATAATTCATGTGCAGGGGCAATCCGTGAGGTTATGGAGACCCGCGGTCACAGCTGTGACATCGAGGATTCCCTTAGATTCATTTCACCACGTGTTTCCCGTTTTATCGGATGGGGTCACACGACACTATACCGTCATATGCCGTGGCTTTTTAGTTTTGGCTATTCATATGCCGAGAAACACCCAATGGTATTACACCATGATTCCGCCATATATAAGCTCATCGCAAGCGGTGAGGAACGTCTTTATGAATTCATAAAGGAAGGTCATTATGACGTGGTTGTCAATGTCCATGTTTTCCCGGCCCTTATGCTCACGGAGCTTATGAAACGTCATCCGCTTGATATAAAAACAGCCTTTGTGGCAACTGACTATACCTGCAGTCCCGGTGTAAAGCAGAGTAAAACAAACTACTGCTTTATCCCGCACACATCAATCGAAAACGATTTTTTATGTGAGGACAACACAGACACAAGAATCATACCGGGAGGAATACCCGTAAGGCAGGCCTTTTTCCACAGCGTAAATAAAAGGAATGCAAAGCGTGAGGTTGGTGTTTCGGAGGATCTTCCTCATCTTCTTATCATGTGCGGAAGCATGGGCTGTGGCCCCATCAAAGAGCTTGTAAAGCTTTTAAGCACTGATGAAGGCTTTGAAATGACTGTTGTATGCGGAACAAACAGGAAACTGTACGAGGAACTAAAAAATAAGTATGGTGGATTTCATCACATCCACATCAGGGGATTTGAGAAGAATATGCCGCTTCTTATGGACAGTGCCGACCTGTATCTCACAAAGCCAGGCGGACTCAGCACCACGGAAGCCTATGCCAAGGCTCTTCCAATGGTATTTGTTGACGCAGTGGCAGGCTGTGAGGAATATAACCTAAATTTCTTTATAAATTCCGGTGCAGCCGTTACGGGCCATGATGTATATGAGCTAAGGGCTCTTTGCATGGACCTTTTGAAAAATCCTACCATGCTCTCTGTAATGCGTGAAGCAATGCAGAAAAGTCATGTGAATAACGGAGCTGAGGTTATCTGTGAGACTCTCGAGCATAGCCAGAATGCCGGAATTGAAAGGATAAGCCTTCCGGTTCCTCCAGCCGCTTGAGGTTTACAACACAAAGACGATTAATCCGGATAAAGCTCCCGAGGATTATTAAAAATATTTATTCGCATTTATTTTGCGGGAAAGAAAGCTTACCATGAATGTTTTACTTGTTCTTGCATACCTTTTTTTCATTGGCTCGGTATTTGGATGGATTATTGAGCTACTGTGGCGTAACATCTTTTCAAAAAGCAAAAAGTGGATAAATCCAGGGTTTTGCACAGGACCGTACCTGCCACTCTACGGCTTCGGTCTCTGTGCACTTTTCCTTCTGGCGACACTTGAAAAATACTTTGCGGGAATGTCGCCGTTCTGGAGTAAAATCATCCTCTTTATAATCATGGCCCTCGTAATGACACTTATCGAGTATCTTTCGGGAATCTTCTCCCTCAAGTACCTTAAAGTCCGTCTATGGGACTATTCCGACTGTTGGGGGAACATTCAGGGTATCATCTGCCCACTCTATTCATTCTTTTGGGCATTACTGGGCGGTGTTTACTATTTTGCCATTCACCCACATATTTTGAGTGGTCTTACATGGCTTTCAAAAAACCTTGCTTTTTCATTCTTTATTGGAATGTTCTTTGGAATTTTTATTATAGATGTTGTCAATTCAGCCCAGCTTGTTGTGAAACTCAAAAAATTTGCAGAGGAACATTCAATTGTCCTTGTATATGATAAAATCAAAGAGGACATCAAACGCTACCATGAGGAAAATGACAGGAAGTATCACTTCTTCTCTCCGTTTAAATCCGGAAAAAGCCTCTCTGAGCATTTGATGAATATCAAGAAAAACATAGAAGACAGAATTAATATTAACGAGAGGGAGTAAAAACATCATGAATTTCTTCACCACACTTCTTGTGACATTTGTTGCCGGCATGGGTGCAGGCCTTGGTACAGGCTTTGCAGGCATGAGCGCTGCTGCCGTAATAAGCCCCATGCTCATAACATTTCTCGGAATGGATCCGTACATGGCAGTGGGCATCGCCCTCGCTTCAGACGTTCTCGCAAGCGCCGTTTCCGCATATACATATCATAAAAACAAAAACCTTGATGTTAAGAACGGGCTCCTCATGATGGCAATGGTTCTAATCTTTACCATCGTCGGAAGCTATGTATCGAGTATTGTTCCTCCAAAAACCATGGGTAGCTTCAGTACTGTCATGACGCTCATTCTTGGCATCAAGTTCATCATAAAGCCTGTCATGACCACAAAGGAGGACATGGCAGCAGTAAGTCAGAAAAAGAAGATAATCGGTTCTGTCCTCTGTGGGGCACTTGTTGGATTCATATGCGGATTTGTCGGTGCCGGTGGCGGAATGATGATGCTACTCATCCTTACGGGAGTGCTTGGATATGAGCTAAAGACGGCTGTAGGAACAAGCGTATTCATCATGACATTTACGGCACTCACGGGAGCTGTTTCGCACTTCTCCTTCGGAGGCATGCCTAATCTTCTCGTAATGGCTCTTTGCATCGTATTCACCTTCCTTTGGGCACGTTTCGCTGCCCTGTTTGCAAACAAGGCAAAGCCCGAAACACTCAACCGCGCAGTTGGAGTTGTGCTTACCGTGCTCGGAGTGGTGATACTAATATTTAACAGACTTTAATAGCCAAAAGTTTCATTTCTTTGAAAATATTCTTGGCTCATCTTAAGCAAAAAAAGCAACCTCATTCAGCTACCTGTTAGGACATCCCTTGTCTTCACTTTCCTTTTGGTTGCTTTACAAACCATTTATTTCAAAAACAAACCGGGTGATTAATTTCACCCGGTCGATTTTTACTATTCTTTAATATTTTCTTTTCCAGTTCTTTAAGCACTGAAATCAGATTTTACAAATTTACAAAAACATTCGTATGGAGCTTATGTGCCGTCTCTGTGATGAGGTCGAAGCGTCCCTCTGCGATAAGCTTCTTATTTGCAAGTGTTCCGCCAACTCCGACTCCGATGGCTCCCGCCTTAATGTAGTCGCCTGCATTATTCTCATCGATTCCGCCTACTGCCATCATGCTGATATGCTTAAGAGGCGCGAGAATGGCCTTAAAATAGGCCGGACCGAGAACTGTTGCGGGGAAGATTTTCACGATGTCAGCGCCGAAGTCAACGGCATCAACTGCCTCACTCGGAGTATATGCACCGGGAAGTGAAATAAGTCCCTGCTTTTTTGTTTCCCTTATGACAGCCTCCTTAACATTTGGGGAAATGATATAACGTGCACCGGCCTCCTTAGCCATAAGCACCTGCTCGGTAGTCATGACCGTGCCTGCGCCCGGGAGGAAATCCCCACCAAAGTGCTCGCTGATGCTTCTTATGGTTTCAGCCGTATCCTGAAGGCGTCCTGTCTGATCAAAGGTCACCTCTATGAGATTGACGCCACCCTTAATAAGCGCCTCTGAAAGCCTAAGCGCATCATCTCCGTATACACCTCTTACAATCGCAATGATTTTGTTGTCCTTAATCTTCTGTAATGTATCCATTAGGATTCTTCCTCACATCTTAATAAAAGTTTCATCCCTGCCTGGCATATTTATAATAGACATTGTTAACCGGTAACACAGTTGTCTTAACTTCTATTTTGACTGTTACCGGTGTCTTTATCAGTCCATGCCCTCGGCAATTATGTACTGTCCGAGTGCCGAAAGCGGGATTCCCGACTCATTTTCGTACTCGCATATGTCAGTGAACATGCCATCGTGTCTTAAGATATCGGCAATTGCATTCCTAAGGGGCTCCTTGCCGCTAACCACAACCTTTGCGTCATGGCTTATGTTAAAGGCCTTAGTGTTTTTAAGTGCCTCAAGGTCACCTGCAATCGATGCCCCAAGAATGAAGTTTGCAATCCTCTGCGGCTCCTCATTCATAAAAAGCATCATGGTGCGTGCCGTAAAGCATGCCTTTCCAAGACCCTGTGCCCTCGCTGTCTCAAAGCCCGCAATTACCATCTCGCGCTCATACGCTTCAGGGCTTACAAATGACTTTTCCACTGACTTTGCCACAATTGTATCATTTGTTATGGCTGAAAGCAATTCACCTGATATGGATGTGATGCAGCCCATTATCTGTCCGTCACCGTTAACCGGGATGAACTTGTTGTGTGAGCCAGGAAGCACAAGAAGAAGCTCCTGTCCCTCTTTTTTTCCTGAATTCACAAAATGCTCAATGATGGCAATGCTTTCCGCCTCCTCGCCTCTCATGATGTCCATGTCTGCGATGTTTCCCATGTCAAACGGACCCTCGGAGTTTTTGATTCCCGGGATAAATGAAAACGGTATCCTTGAAATCTCAGAAAGCACAACATTTTTCATGTTCGCTGCAAGCTCCGCTTTTCCAGCAGGCGCACTGATCCACGGCACCGTGTAAAGACCTAGCTCAGATGTCACCATGCCGCTTGAAAGTATCAGGGATACCTCGTCCTCTTTTATCCCTGCTTCATTAAGCACCTCTTCTATGCATTCCCTTACTGCTTTTTTTAGTTTTTCGTTGTTTCCGTCGATTGAGGTATTACGAACACCCACCTCACGCTTAGCAGAAGCAAGCATGTTTTTATCCTTATCCCAGAGGATGCAGCGTGTGTTTGTCGTACCGCCATCAAGTGTAATTACGTACTTTTCCATGTTTCTTTTTTTGTTTCCCCTGCCGCTCGTCCCTACGACAGGAGAAACTTTTGCTCTTTTGTTTTTTTCGTTTCGACCGGGAGACCCCTATGTTTTTTGTCTTCCGTTTATGGTTTGTGACCCGCGCTTTTCAGGTCACGATTTTTAATATAGCCCGTTACCGCTTACCACTCAGCGATTGATCCGTCGGCATGTCTCCATACAGGGTTCTTCCAGTTGTGCGGTGTCTTATTCTCCTCAAGGACAAGCTCCTTATTAACATCAACACCGATTCCCGGAAGCTTTGGAAGCTCAACAAATCCGTCTGTAAACTTAAAGTCGTCCTTGTTATTTACATAGTCGAGAACGCTCTTTCCTACGTTGTAATGGATTCCGATCGACTGCTCCTGGATTACTGCGTTATAGCTGATGGCATCAACATTGAGGCAGGCTGCAAGCGCAATCGGCCCAAGCGGGCAATGTGGTGCAAGTGCAACGTCATATGCCTCTGCCATTGCCGCAATCTTCTTAACCTCGGTGATTCCTCCCGCATGGCTTAAGTCAGGCTGAATGATGTCAACTCCGCCTGCGGTAAGAAGACGCTTGAAATCATACTTTGAGAAAAGACGCTCGCCTGTTGCAATCGGAACATTGCAGGAAGCGGCTATCTCCTTAAAGTCCTCCATGCTCTCGCAGAGCACCGGCTCCTCGATGAACATCGGATCAAACTCCTCGAGCTTTTTCGCAAGAACCTTTGCCATCGGCTTATGTACACGGCCGTGGAAATCAATAGCAATGCCAAAGTACTTTCCACATGACTCACGGATTGCCGCAACCCTTTCAAGAGTTGCATCAATCTTATCATATGAATCGAGCATCTGAAGCTCCTCTGTGGCATTCATCTTGATGGCGCAAAAGCCCTCGTTCTTCTTCTCAAGTGCTGCCGCACCAACGTCAGACGGTCTGTCACCGCCTACCCAGCAGTAAATCTTCATCCTGTCATGGCACTTGCCGCCAAGAAGCTCGTAAACCGGGGCTCCGAAAACCTTGCCCTTAATGTCCCAAAGAGCCTGGTCAATGCCTGATATCGCACTCATCATTACTCCGCCGCCACGGTAAAAGCCCGCACGGTAAAGTGTTGTCCATATATCCTCGATGTTTGCGGGATCCGCCCCAATGAGATAGTCACTCATCTCGTCCACGCATGCAAGAACCGCCTTTGCATGGCCCTCAAGGACCGCCTCGCCCCAGCCTGTAAAGCCCTCGTCTGTCTCAATCTCGACAAAGCCCCATCTCGGACGTACAAAATATGTATTAACCCTTGTTATTTTCATAAAGTATCTCCCTTCGATACGTGTTTTTTAGGAAGCGGGAGTATCCCAACAGGCAGCGCCACAATACCCCCAAATACTAAGAGGAAAAGTTACATTTCATAACCTGTATTACAGGTATACACCTATGCCACTGCAATGTCAACCAAACTTCGCCAAATAAGACTTTTTGTCCTCAACAAATGGGCTTAAGCAATCCGTTTTTGAAAATAGTGTAAAAATAGTGAAAATTTAGTGAAATCATAATGGACTTGTTCGAAGGCTTTGGATACAATAAGATTGTTTAAGCAGGGGGATAATTAATAACACGCTGGCATGTAAATGTTTATGCATGAGTGTTTGAGCATTAAACTGCAGGGATAGCGATATGGATATGAATACAGGAAAACTTGAACCGATAAAAAAAGAAAAAGTAAGCGACATGATCTACAGGCAGCTGCTCGACATGATTAAGAGCGGCGAGTGGAAACCTGGCTTTAAGCTGCCATCAGAGAATAAGCTCTGCGGCATGTTTAATGTAAGCCGAATCTCGGTAAGGACCGCACTCCAGAAGCTTGAGGCAGTGGGACTTATTGAGGTTAAAAATGGTGAGGGCGCGTTTGTAAAAAGCACTGATATCGAAACCGTACTCGTAAAGATGGCAGAAACCGTGACGCTTAGCCCTGAGGACGTAATCGACATCCTTCTTTTCAGAAAAGTTATTGAGAAGGCATGCATCGAGGAGATGGCGCTTAAGCCTGCCAGTGAAAAGGTTGCCGAGCTCGAAAACTGCCTTATGGAGATGAAGCACTTTGGTGAAAGTGGTGACATCGCAGAGTATTCTGCCTGGGATGCAAAATTTCACAGAATCATCATCGAGTGCAGCGGCAACAGGGTAATGGTTTCAGTTTACAACCTTCTCTTTGACAGCCTCTATGAGCATCTTTACACAATGAACAAATCCCTCGGTGTGGAGCTTGGTCTCCCGTACCACGAGGAAATGCTTGAAGCCATCAAGGCAGGCGACCCGATAAAGGCCGGAGACTGTGTTGAAAGAAGCATCGAAAGCAGTGTCAAAAACATGCGCAGTATGAAATAAAAAATCAGACTGTAAACAATAGCAAACAACTTGTCCCGGTAATAATCCACCATTTTCTTACAAAGCATAGTGAAAGGTGACAGAACATGCATTTCGGGATTATTATTTAAAATAGAATGATAAAAAGATATTTTGAGGAATTTGGCGGCAGGGTGACTGCCGGATATACAACAGACTGCGGTGGAAGCTTTCACCATAACTGCGAGGAGGATTTTAAAAACTACGAATTTGTCGCAGGGCAGCTCGGCACAAAGGCTGAGTACATGATTAGAATCATCCAGAAGCACACCGACAACATACTTACGGTAACAACGGAAAATGCAGGCGACGGTGTGATAAGGCGAGGTACCGGGGATCATTACGACGGAATGATTACAAATACTCCGGGAATCATGCCATGTGTGATAACAGCAGACTGCGTCCCGGTATTTCTTTATGACGAAGCTTTGGGGGCAGCAGGACTTATTCATAGCGGCAGGGCAGGCACCATCAAAAACATAGCAGGTAAGGCTGTTCGCAGGATGCGTGAAGAGTTCGGCTGTGACGCAAAAAACATTCACGCAGTACTTGGTCCATGCATCTGTAAGGATCACCATGAGGTAAATGTATGTGATGTCGAGGGCTTTAGTGAGCACTTCACAAAGGAAGAACAGGCACAGTTTATCGAATTCCGTAATGAAAAGGCTTATGTAGACATGCATGCGGCAATCCGCATTGCCCTAAAAAAGGAGGGCCTTAGCGATGAAAACATCACCGCCGATGACACCTGCACCTTCGAAAACACTGAGCTTTACTCGTGGAGGCGTGAGCATAACCGTGAGAAGCACATAATGTCATTTATTGAGATTAACAAGAAATAATCTATGGACTCTCAGCCTTTATGAGGCTTTACTCAATTAAAAAAACCGAATCGACATAATCATTCGAGAAAAACGTATTTAAGAAAAATACCGCGATTTCCTTGCAGCATTGAACTGACACGGGGACCGCGGTATTGTTTCTTTTTTCATTTTTATTTTTGTTGGCTTGAAACCCAAAAGTTTCAAAACCGGTGATAATACTTAGGACGATAAACCCATGGGTTTAGTCCTTACCCTTTGGCGGGAAAAGCTCGTCAAACTGGATTTCTGTGCTTTGAACAGCCTCGGGATGATACCTTCCGCTCTTTTTCATCACTGCTGCCACGATAATCGGAAGCGCCACTGCTGCTACTGCAATGATGAATACAGGAAGCTGTCCCTCACCGAAGGCAAGCATTATGAGGCACAGTGACTGTGCAACAAACGAAAATGTTGTAGTCCAGTCCTGATTTTTCGGCACAGCTGCAAGGAGGTTTTTATCGCTGTAGCCGTTCTTTTTTAACCTCATACGGAAGACCTTCTGTGCTGCAATTATTCCAATCCATGCAAGCGTTCCCGTAAAGCCTGATACGCTGAGAAGCGATTCATACAGCTCACTGCCACCCGAGAATAGTCCCAGTATTAGAACCAGCCACATGGCACCGAGTGTAAGAAGTACGGCATTTCTTGGAGAGCCCTTGGCATCAAGCTTTCCAAGACATTTCGGTGCAAGTCCCTCTACAGAGAGTCCATAGAGACAGCGGACGGTTCCATAAAAGCCTGTGTTTGCACAGCTAAAGGCCGCAACGAGTACGATACCTGCCATAACTGCTGCCCAGAATCCGAGATTATACTCCGCGAGCACCTGTGAGAATACAGAGCCGTCAAGCGAAGCAAGACCCGTCGGAAATACCAGCAGGATAAGCACTATCGGAATCATGTAAAGAAGCAGAATACGATAGCTTACACTCCGGCAAGCCTTTGGTACCGCCGTTTCGGGATCCTGTGTTTCGGCAGCCGCAAGTCCAACGATTTCAGTTCCCTGGAAGGTAACAAGTACAGTTACCATACTCGTAAGAACAATGCCGCAGCCGTTCGGGAAAAGGTCTGTGAGAATGGCTCCCGAGCCAAAGTTAATGCTTGTGCCAAGGAATCCGTTGCTTCCCCAGAGTCCTACCCAGATACCGAATGCAAGTACCGAAAAAATGATGATTGAGCAGACCTTTATGATTGAAAGTGTCGACTCGATCTTTGCAAAAATATCAACTGCACTTAGGTTTATTACCGTCAGAAGGAGAAGTGTTCCAATGGCATACATAACCTGGTTTCCGGGGAAAAGTGAGTTGAGAACAACCGCCACGGCTATGGCTTCCGAGGGCACATAGCATACCCAGTTAAACCAGAAGGCCCAGCCAATGCCGATTGAGGCTGTAGGTCCGAGGAATTCGTTTGTATAAGCCACAAACGAACCCTTTCGCGGTACATTGACAAGCAGCTCGGCGTAGGAAATCATCATTCCATAGACGATTAATCCCACAACGGCAAAGGCAATGATTACCGCAGGACCCATGTCACGAATCAGGGCGCCAAGGCCAAGGAAATAGCATGAGCCGATTACTCCGCCAAGTCCGATGAAGGCCACCTGCCAGCTTTTTATGCCGCGCTTAAGCTCGCCTGAATCGCCATTATTCATTTCATTATTATTCATGATATTTAATTTTCTGATATTTAATCGTTAATATCCGGGAAGAGGTTGTTAAGAAGAGCCGTACAGAAATGCTCCTCCCACTGGTACATGCCCGAATAATCTCCGTGATGCTCGCTGTCAGGTGCACCCTGTCCGTTCATCACATAGAAGATACCCATCTTCTTCTCGCGGTTTACAAAAAGACCCGCAAGGAGACCGAAGGCTTCACCAAAATGACCTGAAAGAACCACATTTCGATTCTTAAGGAATCTGTCCCTTGGACCCGATGTCATTGTCTGGATTCCGGGACCATAGCAGGTCATGAGGCCGTCGTAGGTATCGCCGTTATCCTCTTCTGGATCATATGTCCAGCATGGGGTAAACATTGTATCAAGAGATTCCTTTGAGATGATCTGCTTTCCATCTACCACGCCGTCGTTAAGGAAAAGCTCTGCAAGCTTAACCATCTCATTCATGCTGATGCGAAGTCCGCCCTGTGGAGAAAACAGTGTGCCGTTGTAACCGATATGGTAGTCGGAAAGGTCAGCCATGACATTTTTACCGTGAAGGTCTGGATTCGTGATAAGAACCTGGTCGCGTGGCTGAAGCTCGCCGTTATACTCGTCAATCTGCGGCGCCCATGGCTCAGCTGCACTCCAGTTCTCACCGTTAACAGACTGGTAAAGCGGTGAAAGAAGGTCAAGCTCATCCTCTGTAAAATCGCCTACATTAAAGCTCGCTCCAAGGCCCATAGGCTCAAGGATGTTCTCTGTAAGGTAATCGTCAAAGCGCCTGCCGCTTATTCTCTCAAATATTGTGCCGATGAGACCGTAGTTAAGGTTTGTATATGCAAAGAAATGACCAGGAGCACGGTTTATGCCGTCATTTCCGTTTGCAAAGTGCTCTCCCTCAGCATAATATTTACCCTCCGGAAGGAAGAACTGCTCCATGTTATACTCGGGAGCAATCGAATAAACACTTCCGTCACGAATCGATGATGTATGGCTCATGAGCATGCGGAGTGTAATCTTTATATCCGGGTAATTCGGGTTTCTGAGCATGAAGCCAAGATACGTGCTCACATCCTCATCAAGGTCAAGCTCTCCTTTTTCAACAAGGCGCATTACGCAAAGAGCTGAAAAAACCTTTGAAATGGATGCTGTACGAAATCTTGTATCAGCCGTAAAGGGCTTTGTGCCTGTTTTTCCATCTGCGTCAAAGGCTCTGTAACCCTTTGCAACCTGGCACATGAGCTTTCCGTCCTTAAATGCCATTACTCCAAGTCCCGGAACCGGCATAACCGGATCACTAAGCATGGCATCAAGATCCCTTTCAAGCCCTTTTATCTGCTCAAGTTCTATATTATTAAGTGTAAGCTTTTCCATAATTTTCCTCTCTTAACGAGTGTCTCTGTTACAAGCTGCGGCAGATGCCTGCCACACTGTCAACATTTTTCGTTTGCTAACCATTTAGTTGTAATAAAATATACCTGTCACAACTGTTTCTGTTTACATAGCAATAGCCAAACGATATAATCAATACATATTCTACAATGATTGGACCAAAACTGTTATGAAAAAAGATTTCTTCTATATGACAGCCTCAAAGCTTTCCTCGTTAAACGACACTGAAAGAAATATTTACGACCATATCATTCACAATATGCATACTGTAAAGGACGAAAGCATCCGTGTCCTTGCACATGACTGCTTTGTGTCCACCTCTACAATGTTCCGCTTTGTGCAGAAGCTCGGATTCACGGGTTATGCGGATTTTGTGAATCTACTAAGGCTTACCGACTATATGAATGACTCTTCGGAGGAAGCTCCGGAGGTGCCATCATCAAGCTGGGAGGCCGATAATAATACCGCCATTGAGGAATCCATTAAAAACGTAACCGAGCTTGCGTCCAACAGGTTCGCAAGCCTTATTAATACCGACTGCAATGTGGTCATCGTTACCGACGGCTACTGCTACGAGGCAGCCCGCTATGCAAAGCGCCTGCTCACCGCATATGGCATTAGAGCCGATCTTCCTAGATTTTCCTATGAATACTCCGGTATCAGGGAGCATCTTAAGGAAAATGATGTTTTGTGGGTGTTCTCACTCACAGTTCAGGAAAATACAATTCTCGAATGCGTGGAGCGTTTGAGGGCCGGCAATAAGCTTCGCATCGTTTCCTTTTCGGACGCAGGCAACCAGATGCTTAAGAAAATCAGTGATATCTTCATCACCTTCACACCTGGAAACGACCAGCCAGACATTAACTGCAGCTCACTCGTACCATTAATGGTCGGAATCGACCGTTTCATGTATCATTACCGCCGCAAAGCATTTAAGGAGGACCAGAAATGAACAGCTTACATACAATACCAAGAAAAGACGGCTTCCGCCTCTGGTCGGAGCATGACTGGCATTCCGGTTCCTGGATGCTGTGGCCCGAGCGTCAGGACAACTGGCGTATGGGTGCCAAATTCGCACAAAAGGCATTTGCAGAGATTGCAAATACAATCGCCGGCTTTGAGCCTATTACTGTCTGCGTCAGTGCATCGCAGTTTGAAAACGCACGCAATCAGTTAAGTGAAAATGTTCGTGTTATCGAAATGAGCAGTCAGGAGGCCTTTATGCGTGATGTGGCTCCAACGTTTTTAACAAACGGAAGCGAAATTCGCGGCATTGACTGGACATTTAACGGCTACGGCGGCCTGCTCGAGGGACTTTACTTCCCTTGGAACCTTGATGACCAGATAGCCATGAAGGTCTGCGAGCTGATAGGCATCCGCAGGTATAAGGTTCACGAATTTGTTTTTGAGGGCTGTGCCTTCCGTTATGACGGCGAGGGCACAATCGTTGTGACAGAGGAATGTCTCCTTAGCGAGGGCCGTAACCCAAGCCTTTCAAAGGAGGATATGGAATCCACCCTTAAGGAATATCTGGGCATCGACAAGGTCATATGGCTTAAGCGCGGCCTGTACATGGACGAAGGAAAGGGTCATATAGACAACCTTTTCTGCTTTGTAAAACCCGGAGAGTCGCTTCTTAGCTGGACGGATGATGAAACACATCCGCAATATGAAATTGTCCACGAGGCCCTTGAAATCCTAGGTAATGAGGAGGACGCATCGGGAAGAAAAATAACCATCCACAAGATGCCGCTTCCTAAGCCCATAGTAATAACAAGGGAGGAGGCCGAGGGTATTGACAAAAACGCTTTCTCCATCTCAAGACGTGAGGGAGACAGGCTTGTCGGCTCGTACCTTAACTTCTACCTGCCAAACGGCGGACTGATTTATCCGGTATTTGATGAGGAAACCGACATTGCGGCGGAGGAGCTCTTAAAAGAATTCTTCCCTCACAGGAAGCTTGTCGGAATCGACGCTCATGAGGTATTCCTCGGCGGTGGCGGTATCCACTCAATTGTATCCGCCCAGCCCGGTATCCAGAGAGGTCTTCTCTGATACCCTCAAAAACCATAAAAAGGGTTTAAAAAACGGGTCCTAACGAAAACGGATGTCTTCGTTAGGATCCTTTTTCTTTAGCATTAACATTAAAATGTAATAATATTCAGCTTATTAAACGGATTATGTCCGATTATTTCTTAGCCTCAAGCTCTGCCATCTTGGCATTGTAAGCATGACGTGAATACGGATACTTGATTGCAAGGAATGCAATGATAAGACCGAATACAAGACCGCCTACTCCGTAGATTGTACGAATACCTGAAACAGCGCCTGCTGACTGAACTGCAGCTGCCTCATCGAATCCGAAGAAGTCAAGGCCTACACCAACGAGCCACATACCGATTGAGCATCCGAACTTGTTTACGCATGAAAGAAGTGATGTCATTGCACCTGCACGGTTGCTGCCTGTCTCGAGCTCATTGATTGAGATAACGTCAGCAGCTACTGAGTAGATGAGTGTCCAGAAGGTTGCGTTTCCAAGTGCTGAGAAGCAAAGTGCAAGGATGTAAAGCGGGATTGTTGCCGGAAGTACTCTCGGTAAGAACATACCAAAGCCATAGCAGAAGAATCCGACGATCATCATTGTTCTCTTGTCAATCTTCTTTGAAAGGTTACCCATAAGGAATGCCATTACGATCATGTAGAAGCACTTACCCATGTTGATGACACCTATCTGGATGTCTGAAAGCTCATAGAAGTAAGTCTGAACGTAGATGTTACCTGAAGCCTGGATACCAACGATACAGTTAGCGAAAAGTGCGATAAGTACAAGGATGATGAATGTCTTATCCTTAAGGCAGTCAAGGAAGTCCTTGATTGTGAAGGAGTTGGCTGTTGCCTCTTCCTTTGAAACGTTGATTTCCTTACCCTTTGTGCATACACCTGCGAGGAAGTATGAAACGAAGCAGAATGCTGCTGTTACGATAGCAACGATAGCCCAGCCAACCTTCTCTGTTGAGCAACGGTTTACAAGGATCATTGTGCATCCTGAAACAACGAGCTCACCTGCATACATGAATGCTGAAGAGAAGCCACGGATTGATGACTGCTCGTCATAATCCTTTGTAAGCTCCTGGCCGATGATGATATGGTTCATATCACACATTGTGAAGAAGAGCCAGAAGAAGATGTTAAGAATGATATAGTAGAAAATCTTTACTCCGTCAGATTCGAAGTTGAATGCTGAG